>JBBRZY010000352.1:0-5575 GCA_038252885.1 Anaerolineales bacterium
CCACCGCGTTTGTATCCGTTGGCCGATTGCGTTCCCAAACCGCCCTCGCTACATTCGATACGCGGCGCGGCCCTTTGCCGGGAGCATTTCAGTCTGGGGGCCAATTTTGTAAAAGTCTAGGTAGCCGGCAACGTCGAGATAGGTTCTCACCGCAATGGGGGGCTGTGAGATTGCATATCTGACTGGCCCAAAACGGCAGCGACCCTAAGGGGCGTGTAAACCCGCTGGTCGTTGGGATAGGCGCGCCGGTCAGTCAATCACCCCGGCGGTGAGTCCGCAGATTAGCCTGACCCAGCACCTAGCGCTGACCCCGACGGGCCGGAGGTTTTTGCCCCTAAACTGAAATATACCCGCTCGTTGCCAGCCAAGTTGCATTCCCGCCCAACCCGGTCTAGTCTACTAGGGCATTTTCAAAAGTCAAAGCTCGCAGACACGAGAAGGTGGAGGCAAGCAACTCATGGACCTGGCAATTATGTTGGAAGGACAAAACGGACTGACCTGGCCGCGCTGGCAGCGCATCGCGCGACTGGCCGAAGACCTGGGCTTCGCGGGGCTGTTCCGCTCTGACCACTATACCAACCCGCGCCCGCCGGACAAAGAGTCGCTGGAGTTGTGGATCTCGCTGACCTGGCTCGCCAGCCACACCAGCCGCCTGCAATTTGGGCCGCTGGTCAGCCCGGTGTCGTTTCGGCCGCCGACGATGACGGCCCGCATGGCCGCCGGCGTGGACGACCTGTCTGACGGGCGGCTGATTTTGGGGCTGGGGGCGGGCTGGCAGGAGCGCGAGCACACCAACTACGGCTGGGAATTGCTGGAGACCGGCCCGCGCATGGCGCGCTTCGAGGAGGGCCTGGAGGTAGTCTCGCGCCTGTTGCAGAGCGACGCGCCGGTCAGTTTCGCGGGCAACTTCTACCGCCTCAACGACGCGATCGTGCTGCCGCGCCCGCAGCGCCCCGGCGGCCCGCCCATTCTTATCGGTGGCAACGGCCCGCGCCGAACGCTGCCCCTGGCGGCGCGCTTCGCCCGCGAATGGAACGCGGTCTTCATCAGCCGCGAACAGTTTATTGACCTCAACCGGCACCTCGATGGGCTGCTGGCGGTCCAGGGCCGCGCCCCCACCGAAGTGCGCCGCTCGCTGATGATTGGGGCGCTGTTCGCCCGCGACCAGGCAGAACTTAGCCGGGTGGTGGGCAGCCGCGATCCTGAGCACCTGCTGGCTACGGGCAATCTGCTCGGCACCCCCGCCCAGTGCGCTGACCAACTGGCAGCACTGGCCGAGGCTGGCGTGCAGCGCGTGATGCTGCAATGGCTGGACCTGGACGACCTGGACCGGCTGGAGGCGATGGGCAAGGCGCTGGTGCCGCTGTTCCCCGGCTAAGTCACCGCGCGCATAAAATCTAAGATATCGGTGAACAACTTGGACGGGTTGTGCGCCAGCGCGTCGAACAGGAGGCTGGAGTGGCCCGCGCCGGGGTACAGGATGAACTCTGTTTCGGCCCCGGCCGCGCGCAGCCGCTCGTAGAACTCGACGGACATGCGCAGCGGCACCGTCTGGTCGCGGTCGCCGCTGATGAGGCGGGTGCGCACGGTGTTGGGCCCCACAAAGGTGGCCGGTGAAGCCACCGCGATGTTCTGCGGCCCGCCCATCACGTCAATCACATACTGGCCCGACTGGCCTTTGGCGGCCTGGTGTTCCAACTGCGTCGGAATGTCATAGACGCCGCTGATGCCCAGAAAGCCGCGCACTTCCGCCGGGCGGTGGGAGTGGGCCGCCAGGAAGTGCGGGTCCATGAGCGCCAAACCGGCGATGTGCGCCCCGGCCGACTGCGCCACCACCACCACCTTGCGCGGGTCACCGCCGAAGGCGTGGATGTGGTCGAGCGTCCAGGCCAGCGCCGCCGCCACCTCCTGCGTTTGGCGCGGGTAGCCGGCGGCCGGGTAAAGGGTGTAGTCGGGGATTACAATCACCGCCTGGTGGGGCAGCAGGCGCTGGGCGGCGGGTGCGTACAGCGTCTTGCGGCCGCCGTTCCAAGACCCGCCATAAACATAGACCAGCACCGGGTGGCCGTCACCGTGCGCGGGGCGGTAGACATCCAGCCGCTGCGGCGTGGCGGGGCTATAGGCGATGTCTTTGGTGAGTGTGGGGCACTCGGCGTAGAAGCGGTCGGCCACACGCTGGGCGCGCCACAGTTTCCAGTAGAATTCGAGGATCTCGCGGTTGCGCGCCACCAAGTACGCCGCCGCGCCCGCCGCTGCTGCCCCCGCGATCAGATATCTTGCCTTCATGCGCTGCCGCCCTTCGCTGCTTGCTTCAAATGCCACCCGGCTCACATTCTACCGCCCAATTTTCCTGCGCGGCCCCATACCAATTTATAGCGTAATCCCTCGGCCAGAATGTAATACAATGGCTGCTTAATGTTCTCCGGGCTGTCGGGCCGCGCCCCTTCACCTGCCAGCCTAACCGCCGCCGCGCGCAGCGGGCCGCGCCACCTTTGATCTGCCACTGAGGGGAGCCGCAGTGAGGGATGCTTTAGTCTTGACAGCAGAACCGGCCCTTCGGGACTCACTCACCGGCGCACACTCGCGGGCCACCCTGCAGGATCGTTTGCGGGAGGAGGTGGAGCGCGCCCGCCGCTATGGGCTGCCGCTCTCACTTCAGATTCTCGATCTCGACCACTTCAAAACGATTAACGACGGCTTTGGCCACACGCGCGGCGACCTGGTGCTGATGAGCTTTGTCGAGCGCCTGCGCTACCTGGCGCGCGACTCAGACCTGCTCTTTCGTTACGGCGGCGATGAATTTGTCTTGCTGCTATTACACACCGACCGCCAACAAGCGCTGACCTTTGCCAACCGGATGCTCGACGGCATCCGCTCGGTCCCGTTTCCGGGCAATCCGTCGCTCACGCTGACCCTGAGCATTGGCTCGGCCAGTTTTCCCGAGGACGGCCACACGCCGGAAGACCTGTTTGAGCGCGCCGACCGGCGACTGTACGAAGCCAAGCGCCACGGCCGCGCCCGCGTCATTGCCGAAGACCTGGCCACGCAGCCGGCGCTAAGCTTTGAAGTCGGGTCGCGGTTGATGGAGCGCGAGTTGCCCTTGGCGCGGCTGCGCCAGTTCCTGGATGACCTGCCGGAGCAGAAGCGGGGCGTCTTCGCCATCACTGGGCCGGTGGGGGTCGGCAAAACCTGGTTCTTGTCGGAGATCGCCAAATCGGCCCGGCTGCGCGGCTACGCGGTGTGGTCTATCCCCACCCGCCCGGCGCTGCGGTCGCGCGTGTTTGGCGCGCTGTCGGAAGCGCAGCCGCCAGCCCCGGGGCTGCCGCCGCCGGCCGCCGGCGATAAGGCCTTCATCCTGGGCCTGGAGAAAGCGCTGACCGACCAGTCCACGGCCGGGTTGGTGCTGGCGGTCGACAACCTGGCCGACCTCGATCGGGCCAGCCTCGACTTGCTGTGGCGCGTGCTGTTTGCGCCAGAGATCGGGGTAGTGGCCCTGGCCTATACCACCGCCCCCGATAGCCCGCATCGCCCCCCGCCGCTGGACGCGGCGCTGCAGGCCTTGGTGGAATTGCGCCCGCTGACGGCGCTGGGTGTCCAACTTTGGCTGCGCACGGCCCTGCGCTGGGAAGCGCCCGACGGCTTGAGCGACTGGCTCCAGCGCGAGACCGGTGGCTTGCCGGGCAACTTGCAGCGGGCTCTGGTTTATCTGACGGAGCAGGAGCTGCTGCAGCCCGGCGATGACCACTGGGAACTCAAGCAGCCCTATGCCAAAATCCCGCTGGCGCAGACCCTGGCCCGGCTGAAGCAAGCGCCACCGCATAATTTGCCGCCGGCGGTGACCGGCTTCGTTGGGCGCGAGGCCGAGCTGGCCTCCCTGCGCCAGCGCATCGCGACCGAGCCGTTCCTGACGGTGGTTGGGCCGGGCGGCGTGGGCAAGACGCGGCTAGCACTTCAGGCGGCGGCGGAAATTCGGGAGCAGTTTCAGGATGGCGTGTCCTTTGTTTCGCTCACCTCGCTCGCCAGTATGGACGACCTGATCTCAGCCATCGCTCAGGCGCTGCGGCTGGCGTTCGTCGGCGCGTTCGAGGCCAAGGCCCAGCTTTTTGCCTATCTGGCCCCGCGCGATTTGCTGCTGGTGCTGGACGATTTTGAATACATGCTGGATGCGGGGGGCTTTTTGACCGAACTGCGGCAGGCGGCCCCACGTGTGCGGCTGCTGATTACGGCGCGCGAACGCTTGAACCTGCCCGAAGAGGTGATGTTCGAGCTGCGCGGTTTCCCGCTGCCGCCGGCAACGCGCAGCGCGGCGGGGCGCGCGGGCGGGGAGCCGCACGACTTTGCGGCCGAGCAATTGTTTGTGCAGAGCGCGCGCCGCGCCATGCCGGAGTATGTGCTGGCCGACGACGACCGGCTGTATGTGCGCCGCATCTGCGAATTGGTGGAAGGGATGCCGTTGGGGCTGGAGCTGGCCGCTGCCTGGACGCCGCTATTCTCCAGCCGCGAGATTGCGCTCCAGATCGAACGCAGCCTCGACTTCTTGACCACCGGTGGGGAGGAATTCCCCGAACGACAGCGCAGCGCCCGCGCCGTGCTCGACTATTTCTGGAGCCTGCTGGCTGAAGATGAGCGGCGCCGCGTGCGCGGGCTGGCGACCTTTCGCGGCGGCTTCTTGCTCGAGGCCGCGCAATACGTCACTGAAGCATCGCTGTTCTTCCTCTCGGCCTTGGTTGATAAGGCCTTCCTGCGAAAAGCGCCGACCGGACGATATGAGATGCAGGAGCTCTTACGACAGTACGCCGAGGCCAAGCTGCGCGAGTTGCCGGCGGAGCAGCAGGTGGCCGGCGACCGCCACTGCGAGCACTTTGCCGGATTCTTGCAGCGTTCGCTGGCGGGATTGCAGGGCGGCGGGCAGGCCGAGACCCTGGCGGCCATTACCGCCGACATGCCCAATTTGCGGGCCGCCTGGCGCTGGGGCACCACCCACGGGCGGGCGCTGGCGGTACAGAAATCTACTAGCGGGCTGGTCCTGTACTACGACATCCTGGGCTGGTTTCACGAAGGGGCCGAGACCTTTGGCCGCGCCGCCGACGCCTGGCGCGCCACCGACCGGGGCGTAGACGCGGTGGAAGCCGACTTGACGTTGGCTCTGCTGCTCTCTGGGCAAGGGGCGTTCCTGCACCGACTGGGCCTCAACGAGCGCGCCAGCCAGGTGCTGCTGGAAGCGCTGGCGCGGCTGCCGGCCGACGCGCCGGCGGTGGTGCAGGCTTTCGCGGAATATATGCTGGGTTTAGTGCGGCTCGACCTGGGCCAACTGGCTGCGGCGCGGAGCGACATTCAGCAAGCGCTGGAGCGCTTTCGGGCCGGCGGTGAACGGCCGGGTGAAGCGGCGGCGCTGCATGGGCTGGCCACGGTGGCGGTGGCCGCCGGCGACTATCAGCAGGCGCGGGTGCTGTTGGCCGAGTGCCTGACTATACGGCGCGCGCTGGGTGACCAGCACGGCGTGGCGCTGACGCTGGCGCAGGCCGGGGCGCTGGCCGTTGAGGTAGGTGACTATGACGAAGCGCAGGCCTGGCTC
>JBBRZY010000353.1:0-5569 GCA_038252885.1 Anaerolineales bacterium
GCGAGCTGCGCCAGTCGGGCTTCGCCTTCGCGTGGGAGCGGGTGCAGACTGAGCCGGCCTTCCTGGCGGCGCTCGAGCCGTTGCCCGACGTCATCCTGGCGGATGTGGTGCTGCCGAGCTTCAGCGGCCTGCGCGCGCTGCAACTGGTGCAGACGCTGGGGCTGGAGGTGCCGCTGATCCTGGTGTCGGCCCAGACCGGCGACGAGCTGGCCGTCAGCGCCATGCAGCAAGGCGCGGCCGATTATCTGCTGAAAGACCGGCTGGGCCGGTTGGGGCTGGCGGTGGGCAACGCGCTGCGCCGCACCCAGCTTAACCAGCAAAAGCTGGTCGCCGAGCGCGCCCTGGCCGAGCGCGAGAAGCGCTATCGCGCGCTGATTGACAATAGCCAGGACGGTATTGGGCTGTTGGACGCCGAGCTGCGCCCGCTGTACGTCAGCCCGGCCTACGCCCGCCTGCTCGGCTACACCACGGCCGAGTATCTGACTCTGGCCTTCACTGACTTGATCCATCCGGACGATGCGAAAGGCATGCGGGCTGAACTGCGCCGCATGCTGGCCGAGCCTGGCTACCACAGCCGGCACGCCTATCGCTTTCGCCATCGCGACGGCGGCTGGCGCTGGCTGGAGGGCAGCTCGCAAAACCTGCTGGAGGTGCCGGGCGTGGAAGGCATTGCCACCAGCTACCGCGACATCACCGAGCGGCGGCAGGCCGACGAGGCGCTGCGGGTCGCGGCGGCGCGCAACCGTATCTTCTCGGACCTGACGGCCGACTTTGCCTTGGACCTGGCGGTTAATGCGCGCGGCCGGCTGGAGATTCAGTGGCTGACGGACTCGTTCACTACCCTGACCGGCTATACACTGGAAGAGGTGAAGGCCTCCGGCTGGCGCCGGCTGCCGCACCCGGAAGACCTGGCGGAGGTCGACCGCTATCTACGGCAGCTGCAGACCGGGCAGGGCGGCAGCCAGGAGACGCGCATCCTCACCAAGGCCGGCGCGACGCGCTGGCTGCGCCTGTACGCGCAGGCCACGCACGCCGACGGCCGCCCGGCCCGCTTCTATCTGGCGGCCCAAGATATCACTGAACGCAAACGCAGCGAGGCGGCCTTGCGCCAGCAGGCGGACGAATTTGGCGCGCTGTATGAAACCGCCCGCGATGTGTCGGCGGCCCACGACTTGCCGGCGCTGCTCGAAACGCTGGCGGGCCGGGCGGCTGGTCTGCTGCGCGCCCCCGAGGCCGGGGTGTATTTGTACGACGTTGAGCACGGCGATATGGCCTTGACCGCCTCGCATCGGTTAGAGGCGCCGCCCAGCACGCGCTTGAAGATGGGCGAGGGCGTGGCGGGGCAGGTGGCGTTGACGCGCCAGGCCGTGAACGTGCCCGACTACAACACCTGGCCCCACCGTTCGCCGCACTATACCGCCATGCAGTTTGCGGCGGTGCTGGGCGTGCCGATGAAGTACCAGGGCGAGTTGGTCGGCGTGGTGGTGGTGGATGAAGTGCAGCCCTCGCCGCGCCGCTTCTCGAAAGCCGATGAGCGCCTGCTGGAGCTGTTCGCCGGGCTGGCGGCCGGGGCGGTGCGCACCTCACGCTTGCTGGAGGCGCAGCGCCAGCGCTTGTTGGAGCAGGAGGCCATCAACCGGCTCTCAACGGCGCTACGGGCTGGGCAGTCGCTGGAAGACATGCTGCCGCGCCTGCTGGATGAGACGTTGGCGGTGGTGGGCGCGCAGGATGGGGCGGTGGGCCTGGTGCAGGGCGGTGAGATCAGGCTGCGGGCCAAGCGCGGCTTCTTCAGCGCACTCGGCTCCGAACAGCAGCGCACCGATCGCGGCATTGGTGAGCATGTGGTCGCGACCGGCCAGGCGTATGTGTCGCGCGAGTTTGCGACCGACCCGCTCACGCGCCCGAGCGCGCGCGCGCTGGTGACGGCTGAGTGGGGCGGGGCGGTGGTGCCCATCCGCAGCGGGACGGGCGTGACGGGTGTGCTGTTTGTGGCCGTGCCGCTGCCGCGCGAGATTTTGCCGTCTGAGCTGCGGCTGCTGAGCACGGTGGCTGAGATGGCCGGCAGCGCCTTGCAGCGGATGCAACTGCTGGAGCAGGCGCAGGAGCGGGCGGAGCAGTTGGCGGCGGTGAACGCGCTAGGCCGGGCGCTGGCCGAGACACTCGACCGGCCGCACATCTACGCCCAACTGTGCGCCACCACGCGCCGGCTGCTGCCTGAGCTGAGCACACTGACGCTCTACCTGGTGGAGCCCGACCAGCACCACCTGCGCTGCGCCTACGCCGACCGGGCCGGGCAGGCGCTGGAGGTGGGCGACCGGCCACTGCTGGCGCTTGACCAGGCCGAGGCTGCGCCGCTGGCGCGGGTGGTGACCGACCGCCTGCCGCACATTGAAAGCGGGCGGGCCGACCCCGGCGCGCCGACCGCGCTGGTTGTGCCGCTGCTGGCCAAGGGGCAGGCGATTGGGCTGCTGCTGGCCGAGAGCACGCGCGACGGGCGCTTGGCGGCCGCCGATGCTGAACTGCTGGCCGGGGTGGCCAACACGGCGGCGGTGGCGATTGACAACGCCGGCCTGTTCGCCGAGACCGAACAGCGGCTGCAATACTTCGAGGCGCTGCACCACATTGATATGGCCATCAGCGGCAGCCTGGATTTGGGGGTGACGCTGATGGTGCTGCTCGACCAGGCGCGGGCGAAGCTGCGGGTGGATGCAGCGGCGGTGCTGCTGTATCACCCGGCTCAGCAGTATTTTGAGTACACGGTCGGGCGCGGGTTCCGCACGCGGCTGATGGAGCAGGGCCGGCTGCGGCTGGGCGAAGGCCCCACCGGCCAGGCGGTGCTCGAGCGCCGGACGCTGCGGGTGAACCAACTGGCCGCGCTGCCGCCGCCGCGCCCGCGGGCCGAGGTGGCGGAGGCGGAGGGCTTTCAGGCCTATTACGCGCTGCCGCTG
Source organism: Anaerolineales bacterium (assembly GCA_038252885.1). Taxonomy (GTDB): domain Bacteria; phylum Chloroflexota; class Anaerolineae; order Anaerolineales; family UBA6663; genus JADZEK01. The sequence goes on from JBBRZY010000353.1 coordinate 2,949, forward strand.
CTGGCCAAGGGGCAGGTGAAGGGGCTGCTGGAGCTGTTCCATCGCGCGCCGCTGGCCCCGGACGCGGAGTGGCTGAACTTCCTCGACGCGCTGGCGAGCCAGGCGGCGATTGCGGTGGACAACGCCTCGCTGTTTGACCGGCTGCAGCGCTCGAACATGGAGCTGATCCAAACTTATGACGCCACGATTGAAGGCTGGGCGCACTTGCTCGACCGGCGCGACCGGGCTGACCAGGGCCACACCCGGCGGCTGGCGGCGCGGGCGGTGGATTTAGCGCGGGCGGTGGGGGTGAGCGACGAGGCCCTGGGCCACTTGCGGCGCGGGGCGCTGCTGCACGACGTGGGGCTGTTGGTGCTGCCGGATGCGATTATGGGCAAGCCCGGCCCGCTGGACGAGGCCGAGTGGGCGGAGGTGCGCCGGCACCCGCACCTGGCGCAGGAGCTGCTCAACCCGATTGCGTTTTTGCGACCGGCGCTGGAAATTCCGTTTGCGCACCAGGAGCGCTGGGACGGCAGCGGCTATCCTCGCGGCATTTCGGGCGAGGCCATTCCGCGGGCGGCGCGCATCTTCGCGGTGGTGGATGTGTGGGACGCGCTGACCTCGCCCCGCCCGTGGCGCGCGGCGAACACGGTGGAGCGGGCCAACGCCTATCTGACCGCGCAGTCGGGTGTGCTGTTCGACCCGCAGGTGGTGGAGGCGTTCTTGAAGCTGTCGAGCGGGGGGTGAGGGGGAATTGATGATTGGTGATTTTTGATTGGTGATTGAGGCTGCGCAGGGCGAGGGGAATAAGGGGTCTAGGGGCAATACGGTTTAGTTAGCGCCAGACGACCTGCGGGTAAAGGGGAATAAGGGGCATAAAGGGGGGATGCTGCGCTAGGGACTCGGGGGACCCGGAAAGGCCTACGTTAGGATGCTATCTAAACCGTATTGGGTCTAGGGGGACTAAGGGCCGGGCCAGCGCGGGAGGGGGCGGTGGGTCAAGCGGCTGCGCACGGGCTGAGGGTGAGATGCCTCACCCCGCGAAGACGGGAAGGTGACGGCAAGGCCGCGAGCGGGGCTTCGGATTGACCGTTCGGAGGGATGGAGCGGTCAGCCTGGTAGCTGAGAACGGGCGCTCATCGCAGCCTTACTACAACGCGGCTTGTCTGATTGCCAGCAGCGCGAATGTTATAATCCGCAGCAATTGTTCTTGACATTGTTTGCCCCCTAGGCTTTAGACCAACGCTTATGCCATCACTCCATACGCTTGCCGTTCACGCCGGACAGTACGAGTCCAAACCGGGCACGCCTTCAACGCCGCCGATTGTGACAGCCTCGGCTTGGAGCTATGAGGACATGGAGGCTTTGGATGCCGCGCTGGGCAGCGCTGAGGCCGGGTACGTGTATTCGCGCAACGCCGCGCCGACACAGGCGGCGTTTGAGAGCGCGGTGGCCGCGCTGGAGCAGGGGGCGGGCGCGGCGGCGTATGCCTCGGGCATGGCCGCGATTCATGGGGCTTTGACGACGGCTTTGAACGGCCAGCCGCGCAAGCTGGTTGTTGCCACCGAGTTGTACGGCGCGACGCAGACGCTGGTGAAGCTGCTGGCGACGCAGATGGGGTTGGCGCTGCAGTGGGTCAACATCCGTGACCTGGCGGCGGTGGGCGTGGCGCTGAAGAGCGCGCCCAGCGACGGCGTGCTGCTGTGCGAGACGCTCTCGAATCCGTTGTGCCATGTGGCCGACGTGCCGGCGTTGATGGCGCTGGCTAAGGCGGCCGGGGCGCGCACGGTGGTGGACTCGACCTTCAGCACGCCTTACTTGATCCAGCCTTTGACGCTGGGCGCAGACTTTGTGGTGCACTCGGCCACGAAGTATTTGGGCGGGCACGGCGATGTGCTGGCGGGCGTGGTGGTGGCGGCGCGGGCCGAGGACGCCGACGCGCTGCGGCGCACGCGCACGCTGCTGGGCAGCAACCTGGCGCCGTTCGAGGCGTATTTGGCGCTGCGTGGGGTGCGCACGCTGGCGCTGCGGGTGCGCGAGCAGAACCGCAACGCACAGGGGCTGGCCGAGTGGCTGGCGGCGCATCCGCGCGTGGCGGCGGTGCATTATCCGGGGCTGGCGACGAGCGATGACCATGCTGTGGCGGCGCGGCTGCTGCGGCCCGGCTGCTTTGGCGCAATGCTGGCCTTTGACCTCGCGGATGCGGGGCGGGGCGGGGTCTTCGCCTTTATGCAGCGGCTGACGGTGATCCAACGGCTGGCGACGCTGGGGGATGTGGCGACGCTGGCGGCCTACCCGGCGCACGCCTCGCACCGGGCGCTGACGCCCGAGCAGCGAGCCGCGCTGGGCATCGGCGACGGCTGCGTGCGCATCTCGGCCGGCATCGAAGCACTGGAAGACCTGACCGCCGATCTGGCGCAGGCGCTGGCGGTCTGAGGCGGGCGGGCCGGCCCATGCCCCGCCGCTACGCCGCGCTGCTCATCCTCATTGTGCTGGCGGGCGCGTTCCTGCGCCTGTGGCAGCTCAGCGCTGTGCCGCCGGGGCTGCACTACGACCTGGCGGCCACCGCGCTGCTGGGCAATGCCGTGGCCTTCGACGGCTACCTGCCGATCTTCATCTCTGCTTACACCGGGCACGAAGCC
>JBBRZY010000354.1:0-5564 GCA_038252885.1 Anaerolineales bacterium
TCCTCGGCCTACTTTGGCCCGTAGCCGCCGGCCTGGCCTGGGCCGCGCTGGAGCCGTATGCACTCGCCGCGCTGCGCTGGGCCGTTAAGTTCATTGGCCTTTCGCGGACGCAACGATCATCCCTTCCATTCCCAACCCGCGGAGGTCATGATGGCCCAAAGGGTTACGGGTTTCGTCTGGCGCGCTTGCGCGTGCCGCGCCTTGAGTCGCCCGGCTACCGGCTGCTCATCGGCCTCGCCTTGGCCGCCGTCGCCCTCATTCTCGTCGGCGGTTTGTTCGTCTCCTACTCGCGCGGCGCGTGGCTGGGCGCAGCGGCGGCGAGCGTGGCGTTGGTGGCCGCTTTGCCCCGCCGCTGGGGCTGGGGGCTGGCGTTCGTGGCGGCCGGTGGGGTCTTAGCGGTCGGCCTGCTGGGGGCCGGGCTGCTGCCGGCCAGCATCGCCGCGCGCCTGGCCGACGTGGCCGACTTCACCAGCGTCACCGATGTGCGCGGGGCCAGCATCAACGACGCCAACTTCGCCATCATCGAGCGGCTGGCGCACTGGCAGGCGGCCGAGGCCATGGCGCGCGACTACCCGCTGCTGGGCGTGGGCCTGGGCAACTACGCCGCCGCCTACCCGCGCTATGCGCTCTTCAACTGGGCCAACGCCTTGGGTCACGCACACATGATATATTTGAACGTGCTGGCCGAGACCGGCCTGCTCGGGTTGGCGGCCTACCTGGCGCTGTGGCTGTACGTGCTGGCGCTGACCGTGCGCGTCATCGGCCGCAGCGGCGGCTGGCAGCGCGGGTTGGCGCTCGGGCTGCTGGGCGCCTGGGTGCACCTGAGCGCGCACCAGGTCGTGGATAACCTGTACGTCAACAACCTTCACTTTACGCTGGCGGTGCTGCTCGGCCTGTTGGTCGTGTTGGACCAACGCGTAGCTACCGCCCGCGCCGGCCAGTTGGCCGAAGCCCGCAAGGACATGTCACTCGCATGACTCGCCTGATGCCCGCCGCCCCCGCCGCCCGCAAAGAAGCCTCACGTTTCGCCAAGTTCATGGTCGTCGGCGCGATTGGCTTCTTGGTCGATGCCACCGTCATCAACGTCTTAACCCACGTCTTCAACCTGCCGCTGCTGATCGCCCAGTCGATCTCGTTTGCTTGTGCCGTCGTCAGCAACTTCACTTTCAACCGTTATTGGACCTACCCCGACAGCCGCAGCAAGCCCATCCGCCGGCAGTTGGTGCAATTCACCGTGGTGAACCTGATCGGCTATGGCATTCGCACAATCGTCTTTGTGCTGGTGGCCGAACCGTATAAACAACTCGTCATCACTGAGCAGCTAATTCCGCTCACCGAGGCCCAGATCAAGTTCGTGTACACCAATCTCACCCTCGGCACGGCCGTGGTCACCGTGCTGCTGTGGAACTTCTTCGTCAACCGCTATTGGACCTATAACGACGTCAGTTGAGCCCCATGCGCATCGGCTTCGACGCCACTTCCGCCGTCCGCCAGGGGGCCGGCATCGGCCGCATCACCCGCGAGTTGCTGCGCGCCCTGGCCCAGCACGACCCCGCCAACACTTACCGCCTGATCTACGCCTCGCCGCCCGGCGCGCCCGATCAGCCGTTGCCGCCGCTCGGTCCCAACTTTCACGTCCGCCATCTGCCATTCGATGATTTGTGGCTGGCGCGCCTGTGGCACCGCGCCCAGGCGCCGCTGCCCGTCAACTGGCTCACCGGCGGTATTGATCTGTTCCACGCGCCGGACTTCACGCTGCCGCCCACGCTGCCCGGCACGCGCACGGTGCTGACCGTGCACGACCTGTCGTATGTGCGTGACCCCGAGTCGGCCGTGCCGGTGCTGCGCGCCTACCTCAACCAAGTGGTGCCACGCTCAGTGGCCCGCGCCACGCACGTCATCGCCGACTCACGCGCCACGCGCGACGACCTGGTGGCGCTGTACGGCACCGCGCCCAGCAAGATCACCGTGCTCTACAGCGGCGTGAACGCTGTGTTTCAGCCAGTGAGCGACCCGGCCGCGCTGGCGGCCGTGCGCGCCAAGTACGGCCTCGGCCCCGCGCCCTTCGTGCTGGGGCTGGGCACGCTCCAGCCGCGCAAGAACTTCGCCCGTCTGATCCAGGCCGTCGCCCGCCAGCCGGACCCGCTGCTAAATCTCGTAATCGTGGGCGGCAAGGGCTGGCTGTACGACGCGATCTTTGCCGAGGTGGCGCGCAGCGGCCTGGAGGGCCGCGTGATCTTCCCCGGCTTCGCGGACGACGGCGACTTGCCGGCGCTGTATTCGGCCGCGCGCGTCTTCGCCTACCCCTCCACCTACGAGGGTTTCGGCCTGCCGATCCTCGAGGCCTACGCCTGCGGCACGCCGGTGGTCACCTCCACGGCCTCCTGCCTGCCGGAGGTGGCCGGCGACGCCGCACTGCTGGTCAACCCGACTGATGTCGACGCCCTGGCCGCCGCCTTACATCAGGCCGCCACCGATGAGGCCCTGCGCACCACCCTCATTGCCACAGGCTTCGAGCGCGTCCAAGCCTTCACCTGGGACAACGCGGCCAAGCAGTTGCTGGAGTTATACGCGGCCGTGGGGCGCCAGTGATCGTTGATTTTGATTCCAATTTTTTGATCTGAACTCTCACATTTCGCTCCGTGCATTCTCCGCCGAGCGCCACCGCTAACGCAACTTGTCTTAAAATTCGTGTAATTCGTGGCTAATGGTTTTTCTGCCTCGAGTCCCCCCGAGCGCATCTGCTATATAATCCGCCTCTATGGCCTCACAATTCCCCATCTACAACACTTCCGGCGACTGGGTTGCCATGCTCGTGGGCCGCTACCTGTACAACACGTCCGGCGACTGGATCGGCTGGATTGACGCCAACAGTCTGGTCTTCTCGACCCGTGGCGACTACGTGGGTTGGCTGGCCCGCGACTTCCGCGTCCTGCGCAAGCGCGAAGGCGAGAGCGGGCATCCCCGCCGCGACCCGCCGCCCCGCCAGCCGCGCGTGCGCCTGCCGACCTCGGTGGCGCTGCCGCCGCTGACCGGCGGACTGGGCTACGACACCATGGACGTGTTCGAGGAAGCCTACTACCGACTCGACCCGTCGGACATGGACAAGGTGGACGACATTGACTAGCGCGGCCGCCCCCGCCGCCCCGCCCGGCCGCCGCGTGGACGAGTCGCGCGTGGTGCTGTCGCTGCTCATGGGCCCGACCGACGCCAACCTGCACGGCAACGTCCACGGCGGCAATATCATGAAGCTGATGGACGAGGCCGGCGCGTCGGCCGCCATGCGCCACGCCCACCGCCTGGTCGTCACCGTGGCAGTCGATCAAGTGTTGTTCCGCGAGCCAATTCACCTGGGCGACCTGGTGACGCTGACCGCCGAGCTTACCTACGTCGGCCGCACATCGCTGGAGACCCGCATCGAGGTCACCGCCCAGAACCTGCTGACCGAGCAGAGCACCCACACCAACACCGCCTACTTCGTCTATGTGGCGCTCGACGAGACCGGCTGCCCGACGGCCGTGCCGCACCTGCTCATCAGCACGCCTGAAGAGCAGCGCGACTGGGAGGCCGCCAAGGCCCGCCAGGCCTACCGCCTGGCCCAGCGCCGTGTGCCGCAAGAGCCGGCCGCATGACCGGCCCCATCCCGACCTCCCTCAAAGCCCTGATCGAGCAGGCCTCGGCCGAGCGCTACCTGCGCGTGGAGACACCCGAGCCGCGCGGTCTGGCCGAGCCCACGCCTTACCCGTTCCTGGCCCTCGTCGGCCAGCGCGAGATGAAGCTAGCGCTGCTGCTCACGCTTATCAACCCCGGCCTGAGCGGCGTGCTGCTGGTTGGCCCGCGCGGCACCGGCAAGACCACGGCCGTCCGCAGCCTGAGCGACCTGCTGCCCATCGTCAACCGTTCGGCCTGCAATTACGGCTGCCTGCCCGAAGACATTGAGACCGGCGGCATCGACGCCGTCTGCCCAGACTGCGCCAAGAAGTACGGCGAGGGCCAATCGCTGACCTACCCCGACCCGGTGCGGCTGGTGGAACTGCCGCTGCACGCGCGCCTGGAAGACGTTGTCGGCGGGCTGGACGAGCGCGCGGCACTGCACAACCGGATGCAGCTTCAGCGCGGGCTGCTCAGTCACGCCGACCAAAATCTGCTCTATGTGGATGAAGTCAACCTGCTGCCGAACACCATCGTAGACGCCATCCTCGACGCCTCGGCCCAAGGGCTGTACACCGTGCGGCGCGGCCCGCTGGCGGCCACCTACCGCTCGCGTTTCGTGCTGATCGGCTCGCTCAACCCGGAGGAAGGCAACCTGCGCCCGCAGATTCTCGACCGCTTCGGCCTCCGGCTGATCGTGCACGGCCTGGGCGACACCGCCGAGCGGCTGGAAGCCTACCACCGGGTGCGCGCCTACCTCAACAGCCCGCAGGCCACCATCGCCGCTTACGCCGACCAAACGCTGGCGGCCCGCGCCGAAATTCAGGCTGCGCGTCAGCGGCTGCCGCGCGTGCGCCTTTCGCCCGCCGCCGAGCAGGCCGGCCTCGACCTCGTGCGCCGCCTGGCGCTCGACTCGCTGCGGGCCGAGCTAACGCTATTCGAGGCCGCCCGCGCCGTGGCCGCCGCCGACGACCGTGACACTGTCACCCCCGGCGATGTGCGCGAAGTGGCCCCGATGGCGCTGCGCCTGCGCCGCTCGGCCTTCATGCAAAACTACTTCGACGCCCAACAAGGCGAGGAGCGCGAAATCAGCACCCTACTGGACGAGGTGGTGCCGCCCGCGCCCACGGCAGGGCCGGCGTGAGCGCCGCGACACGCAGGCCCTGGTTCGAGCGCCGCTGGCTGGCGCTGCTGCTGGCCCTGGTGGGCTACTGGCTGCCCTGGCTGACGCACCCGGCCGCCGCGCTGCGCCTCAACGGCTACGAGCTATCCGAGTGGATCACGTTTCTGCCGGGCGTGCGCGACGGCAGCCTGCCGCTCAACCGGCTGGTGTTTCTGCTGCCGCTGGCCTGCCTGGCACTGCTGTTCGCGCTGGCCGCCGCCCGCCCTGCGCCCACGCTCAGCCTGCCGCCGCTGGGCAAGGCCCCGCGCCGCCCGCCCCGCGCCCGCACCGGGCTGCGCGCCTTCTTGCCCAGCCTGGGCGGCCTCGTCGGCTGGCTGCTGCTGCTGGTCGGCCTCTTCTGCGCTTTTGTCGTCTTTCCGCCCTACCCCTACTTGCTGACCGCCTACGCCGACCAGGAATTCCAGTTGCAACTGCTGGTCGCCAGCCTGACGTTGATTGCCGTCTTTGCGGTGACGTTCTTGCCGGGCGAGCTTAGCGCCGCCTTGCAGGTCGCGCTGGCGGCGCTCGCGCTGGTCCTGGGCATCTGGGCCTTGCTAACAGTGCGCCCCGTCGCCACCGAACTGCTCAACGCGCCCTGGAGCATCGGCCTGGGCTGGTATGTGATGCTGTTCGGCTTCGGCTGGCTGGCGCTGCTCGGGCTGGGGCGGCTGTTCGGCCCGCGCGTCTAGGCCGCTGCAACTTTCCGCCCCTCGGACTGGTAGTGTCATTAAGTGATGCTCGACCCGAGCGA
>JBBRZY010000355.1:0-5562 GCA_038252885.1 Anaerolineales bacterium
GCATCAACATGACCCCCAAGCCGCGGCGCGCGATGACCGGGGCCTACATGCCCGACGGCAGCACCTTCAACGGCCAGCAGAGCCTGCTGCCGGAGGCCTACGTCAAGACGCTGAAGGTCGGCGATGTGCTCAACGACGACGGCATGTTCCCGCTCGTGTGGCGGCGCCGCTAAGCACCCAGACAGAGGACAACGACCATGACCCAATCTCAAGACGAAGCCTTCCGCATGACCGAGCTGGCCAACCGCGTGGCCGAGCTGGAAGACAAGCTCCAGTTTGTGCTCAACCACTTGCAGCTCAAGTACATGGCGCCGGCCGGCAATGTCTCGCCGCAGATGCAGGTCGTGCTCGACTGGCTGCGCAAGGGCAACCAGATCGAGGCCATCAAGGCTTACCGCGTAGCCACCAACGCTGGGCTGGCCGAGGCGAAGGACGCTGTCGAAGAGCTCGGCAAGCAGAACGGCCTGCACTTCCTGTCGCAAGCCAACAACAAGCGGGCCTAGGCCGCGCAAGCGTTGGCCGGCCACACCTGGGCCGGTTGAAAACTCGATGACCTCCCCAGCCTATATTGCGCTTGACCTCGGCACGTCGTTCATCAAGGCGGCGCTGGTCTACCCGGCCGAGCGGCGGGTGGCGCACATCTCGCGCCGGCCGTTCCCCGAGCCGCTGGCGGGGCGGCCGGCGCTGTGGGTGGAGGTGGACCCGGCCCAGGTGACGGCGGCGGTGCGCAGCCTGCTGGAAGAACTCGCGCCGCGCGCGCCGGAGTGCGGCGGCGTGGTGATGTGCGGGCAGATGGCCGGGCTGGTGCTGACGGGCGCCACCGGGCAGGCGCTCTCACCCTACATCTCCTGGCGCGACCAGCGGCTGACGCTGCCCGCGCCAGGCGGGGGCGGCACCTACTACGACCGGCTGACCGAGCGGCTGAGCGCCGACGACCGCCGCCAACTGGGGCAGGAAGTGCGGCCGGGCGCCACCCCGAGCTATTTGTTCTGGCTGGCGCAGACCGGGCAACTGCCGGCCGGCGAGCCGTACGCCGCCACGCTGCTGGAGTTTGTGCTGGCGAACTTGTGCGGCGCGCCGCCGGTGATGGAGCCGACGCTGGCGATTGGGTTCTTGAATTTGGAGACCGGCGATTGGCATCACGAGGTGCTGGCCAAGCTGGGGCTGGCGGGCGTGCGCTGGCCGGCCCTGGGCGACTTCCGCACGGTGGTCGGGCAGGTGCGCGTGGATGGGCGGCGGCTGCCGTGCTATGCGGCGGTGGGCGACCAGCAGTGCGCGCTGGTGGGCGCGGGCGTGGCGGCCGACGAGCTGTCGCTGAACATCTCCACCGGGTCGCAGGCCAGCCGGACGACGCCGACGCTGGCGCTGGGGCCGTACCAAACGCGGCCGTTTTTCGACGGCCGGTTTATGAACACGATCACCCACATCCCGGCTGGGCGCGCACTGAATGTGCTGCTGGCGCTGGCGACCGAGCTAAGCGGGCCAGACGCGCGCGACCCGTGGCCGTATTTGCACCAGGCGGCGGTGGCGGCGGGCGACACCGATTTGCAAGTGGACCTGGCGTTCTTCCCCAGCCCGGTCGGGCAGCGCGGCACGATCACCAACATTCACACCGACAACCTGACGCTGGGGCATGTGTTCCGGGCGGCGCTGCGCAACATGGCCGACAACTATCAGACCTGCGCGCGGCGGCTGGCCCCAGCGCAAGATTGGCAAACGCTGGTGTTCTCGGGCGGGCTGGCGCACCACTTGCCGCTGCTGCGCGAGTTGATTTTGGAACGGCTGCCGGGGCCGGCGCGGTTGAGCGCGGTGACGGAAGACACATTGACCGGACTGCTGGCACTGACACAAGTGCTCAGCGGGGAGGCGGGGACGGTGGCGGCGGCGGCGGAGAGCTTGCGGGAGGCGCCGCCGGTGATTGAGTAGGGAAAGGCAGAGAAAAAAGAAAGAGAAAGAGAAAGAGGCAGCTCGACGGTAGTGGGCGAGTCGAGGCGGTGAGGAGGGCAACGGACGATGGATTTACTAGACCGGCTGTTGGGGCATGACGCCTGGACGACGGGGCAGGTGCTGGCTTCGGCGGCGGGGCTGACCGACGCGCAGTTAGATCAGGATTTCGACATCGGGCATCGCACGGTGCGGGAGACGCTGGCGCACCTGATCGGCAACGTCGAAGTGTGGACCGACTTGATGGCCGAGCGGCCAATGCGCGCCGACGCGGCCGGGCCGGCCACGCTGGCGGCGTTGCAGCGGCGCTACGCGGCGGCGGCGGCCGACTTTGGGCAGGGGGCGCGGGCGCGGCGTGAGGCCGGCGAGTTGAATAGCATCTACATGGATGTGCTCGACCGGCCGCCGCGCGCGAAGTCGGTGGGCGGGACGATCTTGCATGTGCTGACGCACAACCACCAGCACCGGGCCGAGCTATTGCATATGCTGCAGCGGCTGGGCTGCCAGGATTTGGTGGAAGGCGATGTGCTAGGGTGGGAAATGCAAGCGGAAAAAGAAAGCGGCAAGGGGAGAGGCAGCACCGAAGCAGCGCCGGGGTAGGCACGGTTGGGCGGCCTAAGGCTGGAACAAACTGTAAAGACCGGGGCGGTTCATGAACTGCTTCCGGTCTTTTTGTTGGGTGGGGTCGGGAGGCTGCCCCCTGCCCCGGTCGGCCACAATTGCTACTACAATGATCGGCGCCGGCTGGCCGCCGGACTTGGCATGGGATAACTGGGCACATGACTCCTTCATTTAACGTCACCGACCTGACCTGCGAATATCAAACGAATCCGTTGGGGCTAGAGGTACGGGCGCCGCGGCTGAGTTGGCGGCTGGCGGGGCCGGCGCGCGGGCTGCGGCAAAGCGCCTATCAGGTGCGGGTGGCGGCAGACCGGGCCAGCCTGGAGGCCGATGGCGGTCCGGCGTGGGACACGGGCCGCGTGGCCTCGGCGCAGAGCACGCAGGTGGCGTATGCCGGCCCGCCGCTGCGGTCGCGGCAGCGCTGGGTGTGGCAAGTGCGCGCCTGGGACGCAGACGGCCAGGCCGCGGGCTGGAGCGAGCCGGCGACCGGCGAGATGGGGCTGCTGGAAGCGGGCGATTGGCAGGCCGCGTACGTGTCGGCGGACGAGGCGGTGGACTCGGTCTGCCCGCTGCTGCGCACCACGTTTGAGGTGAGCGGGCCGGTGGCCTCGGCGCGGGCCTACGTGACCAGCCTGGGGCTGTATGCGCTGGAAGTGAACGGGCAGCCGGTGAGCGATTGGCTGTTCACCCCCGGCTGGACCAGCTACAACCACCGGCTGCAATACCAGACCTATGACCTGACGGCGCAGTTGCGACCAGGGACCAACGCCGTGGGCGCGACGCTGGCCGAGGGCTGGTATCGCGGGCGGGTGCGCGGCAACGGCCAGCCGCCCGGCTACAACGGCCCCTTGGCGCTGCGAGCGCAGATCGAAATTACCTACGCCGACGGGCAGGTGCAGGTGGTGGGTACCGATGCCACCTGGAAGGCGGCGGCGGGGCCGATCCTCAAGTCGGACATTTACGACGGCGAAGATTATGACGCGCGCTTAGAGCGGCCGGGCTGGAGCACGGCGGGCTACGACGACAGCGCGTGGGTGAACGTCTACCCGGTGGCGCACCCGACGCCAGCGCCGGTGGCGCAGGTGGGGCCGGCAGTGCGGCGACAAGAGACGCTGCGGCCGATCAGCATTGGGCCGAACCCCGGCGGCAGCGGGTGGCTGGTGGATTTCGGGCAGAACCTGGTGGGTTGGGTGCGGCTGCGGGCGCGCGGGCCGGCGGGCGCGACCATCACCGTGCGGCACGCGGAGGTGCTCGACCAGGCCGGTCACTTCTACCTGGCGAACATCCGCGAGGCCTTGCAAACATTGCGCTACACCCTGAAGGGCGGCGGCGAGGAAGTGTATGAGCCGCACTTCACGTTTATGGGCTTCCGCTACATCACGGTCGACGGCTACCCCGGCGCGCTGACGGCCGACGACCTGAGCGCTATGGTGGTGCACTCAGACTTGACGCCAACCGGCGGCTTTGAGTGCTCGCATCCCTTGATCAATCAACTCCAGCACAACATCGTGTGGGGGCAGAAGGGCAACTTCCTGGATGTGCCGACCGACTGCCCGCAGCGCGACGAGCGGCTGGGCTGGACCGGCGACGCGCAGGTGTTTCTGCCGACGGCGGCCTTTAACATGCACGTGGCCGGCTTCTTCACCAAGTGGCTGCGCGATGTGGCGGCGGACCAATACCCCGATGGGGCGGTGCCGTTCACCGTGCCGGATGTGGGGCGCGGGGCCGGGGCCACCGGCTGGGGCGACGCGGCCGTGATCGGGCCGTGGACGATCTATCAACTGTACGGCGACGTGCGGCTGCTGGAAGAGCAGTACCCGAGCATGACGGCCTGGGTGGGCTACATGCGGGCGCAGGCGGGCGACAAGCTGATCTGGGACACGGGCTTTCACTTCGCCGACTGGCTGGCGGTGGAAGCGCCCGACCCGCAATACCCGAACCCGGTGTCGGATGTGTCGCTGGTGGCGACGGCTCACTTTGCCTTCTCGACCGGGCTGGTGGCGGAGGCGGCACGGCGGCTGGGGCGCACGGCCGAAGCGGAGATGTATGACAAATTGAGCGCGGACATTCGGGCGGCGTTCTGCCGCGAGTATCTGAGCCCGAACGGGCGGCTGGCGTCGAACACGCAGACCGGATATGTGCTGGCGCTGCAGTTCGGGCTGCTGCCGGAGGCGCAGCGGCCGGTGGCGGCGCGGCGGCTGGCAGAAGACATCCGGCGGCGCGGTAATCATTTGACAACCGGCTTCCTGGGCACGCCGCATCTGTGCCACGTGCTGAGCGATAACGGCTACTTGGATTTGGCCTATGCGCTGCTGGAGCAGGAGACGTATCCGTCGTGGCTGTACCCAGTGACGAAGGGCGCGACGACGAGTTGGGAGCGCTGGGACAACATCCGGCCAGACGGGTCGTTTCAGACGCCGAACGCCAATTCGTTCAACCACTATGCCTTTGGGGCCATCGGCGACTGGCTGTACCGGGTGACGGCCGGGCTGAACGTGGATAAACAGCGGCCTGGCTATGAGCACATTATCTTCCGGCCGCGGCCGGGCGGCTCGCTGACGACGGCGGCGGCCTGGCTGGATACGCCCTATGGCCGGGCGGCCTCCGGCTGGACGCGGACGCCGGGGGAGGTGGTGTTCACCATCACAGTGCCGCCGAACGCGGCGGGCGAGGTGCATCTGCCGGCGGCGACGGCCGAGGCGGTGACGGAGGGCGGCCAGGCGCTGGGCGCGGCGGAGGGGATTGAGGCAGTGCGCAGCGCGGGCGGCGAGGTGGTGCTGGCGGTGGGGGCGGGGACGTATGTGTTCCGGGTGAAGGGGGCCGCATAAGATGGGGACTCAGGGGACCGAAGGGACTCGGGGGCGGAATAGAAAAGGGTCTAGTGTAATTTCAGAGTAGGGGTGTGGAAGGGGTATAGGGGGTCTAAGGAGTTTTAGCGCGGCAGGGTGGCAGTCGCGCGTGCGGTGGATAGCGAGTGGGTTGTTGGTTTATGCACGA
>JBBRZY010000356.1:0-5549 GCA_038252885.1 Anaerolineales bacterium
GCTGGGGACTCGGGGGACTCAGGGGGATTGTTGAAGGATGTGAGTGGGTGGCAAACAATACCGGGCGGGCCGCCTCGTGGTGTGAGGCAGCCCGCCCGGTTAGTTATTGGGTGCGGTTATTTGAGGTGGTCGTAGCGTTTGGGGTTCGCCATCTTTTCCGCCAGGACCGATTGGGCCTGGCGCGTCGACTCCAGTTGGTCTTCGGCGCTGCGGACGATTTGAGTGAGCGCCTTGTCGAGCTCGGCTTCGGCCGGGTTGCCCAGGCCTTTGATCCGGCTCTGGTAGCCCTGCGCCGCCTTGACGATGGCGTTGCAGAGGGTGATCATTTTCTTCATGTCGCCGGACATGAACTTGCCGTTGCTGACGTCGTTGGCCTTGATTATTTTCGCGGTCGCCTTGCGCTTGGCCGGGCTGGTCTGCGCCTTTTCAGCGTCTGTCAACTGAACGCGCTTAAGCGTCTTCGGGCGGCCGGCGCTGATGAGGTCCCACTGGGCGACCCGTTGGTCGAGCAGGTCGCCCAGGTCGGCCGCAAACGTGACCTTCTTGGCAGTCAGGGCGGCCTGGTGTTTGGTCTTGGCCTTCTTCCATAAGGGTCTAAAGTCGGTCGGATGAAAAGCCGTTCGTTCGGTGTAATCGGTAGTTGCTGGCATGACTGGTCTCCAAGTGTGGACATGCGGTTGGGACGCTAGGGATGAGATAGGCGTCACTCCGTGGCATTATATTGCGCCAGGCCAAACGCGCCAGCGCCGGGCGGGCGCAAGCCGAAAACTACACCCCACGCCTACACCCTGTGGGGGATTACGCTCGGCGGCGGATTGTCGCTATAATCGGGCGCAATTGGTCAAACTGGGCCAGGCTGGGCTATGTTGGTGAAGGAGTCGCTTGTGACCGACGAGACTGTTAAACCCCGAAGCGCGATCGCGCCCGAGCACACCTGGAACGCGGAGAGCGTCTTCCCGACGGTCGCCGCGTGGGAAGCGGAAACGGCGGCCCTGCCAGACGCGATTAAGGCACTGGCGGCGCACAGCGGCCACCTGGCCGACGGGCCGGCGGCGTTGGCAGCGGCGCTGGACGCGATTGAGGCGGCGGTGCAGCGCGTGCTCAAGGTGTTTGCCTACGCCCTGATGGAACACCATGTCGATACGACCAACGAGGCGGGCGTCAGCCACTACGGCGCGGCCACCGGGCTATATGGGCAACTGCTGGGCACGATTGGCTTTCTGGACCCGGAGCTGCTGGCGCTGGGGCGCGAGACGCTGGACGGCTGGGTGAAGGGCGAGCCCAAGCTGGCGGTGCTGGGGCAGTATCTGGATAACCTGTTCCGCCGCCAGGCGCATGTGCGCTCGGCCGAGGTGGAGCAACTGCTGGGGATGCTGGCCGACCCGTTCAGCGGCACCCGCAGCACGGGGAATTTCTTGACCAGCGCCGACCTGCAATTTAGGCCGGCCAAGAGCGGCGCGGGCGACGAGATCGCTATGAGCCAGGCGGCCTGGGACAAGCTGCGGACTGACCCCGACCGCGAGGCGCGGCGCACCGGGTGGGAAAGCTACATGGACGCCCACCTGTCCTTCAAGAACACGCTGGCCAGCAACTTGGGCACCTCCATCAAGCAGAATGTGTTTAACACGCGGGCGCGCGGCTATGAGACCACCCTGGCCGGCTCGCTGTTTGAGAACAACGTCCCTGAGGCGGTGTTTCACAACCTGGTGGACACGTTCCGCAAGAACCTGCCGACCTGGCATCGCTATTGGGCCATCCGGCGCAAGGCGCTGGGGGTTGAGAAGCTGAACCCGTATGACATCTGGGCGCCGCTGAGCACCAACCGCCCGGTGGTGCCGTATAAGCAATCGGTGGAGTGGATCAGCGCCGGGCTGGCGCCGCTGGGTAAAGGCTACACCGACACGCTGCGGCGCGGCTGCCTGGAAGAGCGCTGGGTTGATATCTACCCGAACCTGGGCAAGACCGAAGGCGCGTTCTCGGCCGGCGTGCCGGGCACGCACCCGTTCATCCTGACCAGTTACACCGACGACCTGCTGGGGCTGAGTGTGCTGGCGCACGAACTGGGCCACTCGATGCACTCGTACCTGACCTGGCAAAACCAGCCGTTCTGGTACAGCGAATACAGCCTGTTCGTGGCCGAGGTGGCGTCGAACTTCAACCAGGCCATGGTGCGCGCCTATCTGCTGGAACTTAACAGCGACCGCGACTTCCAGATTGCGCTGCTAGAAGAGGCGATCACTAACTTCCATCGCTACTTCTTCATCATGCCGACGCTGGCGCGCTTCGAGCTAGAGACGCATCAGCGCGTCGAGCGCGGCCAGGGTCTAACGGCCACCGACCTGAACGCGCTGATGGCCGACTTGTTCAGCGAGGGCTACGGCGAGGCGGTGCACGTGGACCGCGACCGCGTGGGCATCACCTGGGCGACGTTCGGCCACCTGTACGCCGACTACTACGTCTACCAGTACGCCACCGGCATCGCGGGCGCGCACGCGTTGGCGGGGCGCATTCTGGGCGGCGTGCCGGGCGCGGCCGAAGACTATCTGAAGTTCCTGAAGGCGGGCAGCTCCGTCTATCCGCTGGAGGCGCTAAAGCTGGCGGGGGTGGATATGACGACGCCGGAGCCGGTGGAAGCGGCGTTTAAGGTGCTGGCGGGGATGGTGGATCGGCTGGAGGGATTGTTCGCGTAGGGGCGGGAGAGAAGCCGAGAGAAAAGAGAAAGAGATGCTGCGCTAAGAAAAAGGTAGGGCAAGGGAACGGAAGCATAAAACGCAGCGGGGCGCCGAGAGGTAATCGGCGCCCCGCTGTTGGTTTAAGGCGGGCAGGGTGGGCGGGTTAGGCCTTGACCTGGGCGAGCAGTTCTTCCAGGCGGTCGAAGGTCTCGTTGGCGCCCCACTCCATCCCGGAGGCGGTGACGAAGTCACGGATTTCGACAGAGGCGTAGCGCGAGTTGATGCTGAGCACGGTCTTGCCGTTGACCGTCTCGAACAGATAGGTGTCGGTGGCGGGCTCGCCGGGCATGCCCTCCATGTTCACCGACTGCACGATGCGTTCGTTCGGGACGAGCTCGAGGTATTGGCCATAGAAAGCGACGACGTTGCCGTCTGGGCCGCTGGTCTCCCAGCGCCAGTCGCCGCCCACGCGCACATCCATGACCGGCACGGTGGTGGTGCTGCTGCGCAGGCCCCACCACTGCGGGATGGCCTGGGGGTCAATGTGGGCCTGGAAGACGGCCGCACGCGGGGCGTCGAACTCGCGGATGATGGTTATGTCCGGCTGGCCGGGTTCGGCGATCAGTTTCAACTTGCTCATGGTGTAATCTCCTTAAGAATAGCTAGCAGTCACAGATGAAAACGGACGGGTTAGGGCGCCGTGTCTGGGCCGGCCGGCTCATCAAGCGGCGGCGCGTCTTTATGCACGGCCTGAAGGTACGCGTCCAGGCGTTCGAAGCTCTCTTCGTAGAACTCGCGGTAGCGCGCGGTGAACTCGGCCACCTCTTTGAGCGGGGCGGCTTCGAGGCGGCAGGGCCGCCACTGGGCGTCGCGGCCGCGGGCGATGAGGCCGGCGTGCTCGAGCACCTTGAGGTGGCGCGAGATGGCCGGCAAGCTGATGGCGAAGCCCTTGGCCAACTCGGTGACGGATAGCTCGCCGCCGGTGAGGCGGGCCAGGATGGCGCGGCGGGTGGGGTCGGCCAGGGCGGAAAAGGTGGTGCTGAGCGTGTCGGTTGGCTGGGTCACGTATTTCACTACTTGGTTAATTAACCTGTATGTAAAATACATCATGTGGCGGGGAGAGTCAAGAGGCAACTTGGCTGGCAGCGAATTTTGTACCCGCTGCGCATGTAGTGGAGGTAGCGCGGGCTAAAGGGGACGGCGGGTTGGTGAGAGGGCCGCAACAACAACAAACACGGGCCAGTCATGGCGACCGGCCCGTGTGTTGTCTAAAAGGTCACCGTGCCGCTACTTGCCGAGCACGTCGCGCAGGGCGGGTTCGAGGGCGGTGTACTTGAACTGGAAGCCGCTGGCTTGCAAGTGCTGGGGGAGGGCGCGCTGACCGTGCAGGATGAGGGCGTCGGCGAACTCGCCCAGCACCAGGCGCAGCGCGAAGCCGGGCGCGGGCATGAAAGCAGGCCGGCCGAGCACCCGGCCAAAGACGCGCACGAACTCCTTATTGGTGACTGGGGTGGGGGCAGTCATGTTGAACACGCCGCTGGCCTGCGCGTCGGTCATGATGAAGCGCATGGCGGCCACTTCATCGGCCGGGTGAATCCAGGGCCAGTACTGCCGGCCGCTGCCCATCGGCCCGCCCGCCATGAGGTTGAAGAGCAGCACCAGCGGCCGCAGAAAGCCGCCATCGCCGGTGAGCAGGCGCAGCCCGGTGCGCGTGATCACGCGGCGCACGCCCAGGGCCTCGACCGGCAGGGTGGACTGCTCCCAATCCACGGTCACGCGCGCCAGAAAGTCGTCGCCGGCGGGCGCGGCCTCGGTCACGAACTCGTCGCCGCAGAAGCCGTAGTGGCCGACGGCCGATTGTTGAATGACGAGCTTCGGCTTCTGGCGGGCGGCCTGCACCGCGGCCACCACGGCTTGCCCGGCGTTCAGGCGGCTCTGGAGGATGGCGCGCTTGCGCTCGGCGGTCCAGCGGGCGGGTAACAAACCGCTGCCGGCGATGCTCTCGCCCGCCAGGTTGACGATGACGTCGGCGCCGTCGGCCAGCGGCCCCCAGCCCTGGGCGGTGCGCCCGTCCCAGCGCTCGACGCGCAGGCCGGCCGAGGGCTCGGCGCGGCGCTTGCCGGCCGGGTTGCGGCTGAGGGCGATGACCTCGTGGCCGTCGGCGAGGAGGCTGTGCGAGAGCTGGGTGCCGACCAGGCCGGTGCCGCCGGTGATGATGACGCGCATGGGTGCCTCCTGCAAATGCGAAACGCTACGGAATAATCAGGGTGGTGAGCGGCAGGCGGTCGCCGGTCGCTGCGCCATTGACGGCCACCGGCAGACGCTCGCCGCTGAAGGCGTCGGTCAGGCCGACGTATAGCTGATACGTGCCCGCCGGCAGGTCGCGCGGGAGGGCCAGGCCGTGGTTGTCGGCCACACGTTGGCCGGGCGCCCAATCGCTGGTCGGGGTCAGGCCGCCGCCAGGCTCGCCGTCGTGCTGGGCGACCGGGGGCGCGTTGTCGTCAGCATACAGGTGCACAAAGACTTTATACCGCACATCGAGCGCCGCGTCCGTCTGCCAGAAGAGCGTGAGTTGCACAATGTCGCCGGGGCGCGGCGCGGCCGGGGCCAGGGCGTAGCCGCTGAGGGTGATCGCGTCGCCGAAGCGGGCGTTGACGCTGACCTGCGGGTCGGCGGCGGGCGTGGCGGCGGCGTAGGTGGTGAGCAGCACCTGGCCGTACCACTGGTCGCCGGCGCGGAAGGCGTGGGTGTCGAGCCAGGTGCGGACAATGCGGTCGGGGTCGGCCTGCGCCTCGCCCCAATACAACACATACAGGCGCGCATAGGTGGCGGCCAGTTGTTCGAGTTGAGCGACGGTGGCGGCCGGGTCGGGCGGCC
>JBBRZY010000357.1:0-5544 GCA_038252885.1 Anaerolineales bacterium
ATTCAATGCCGCCACTGGGCCGGGCGCTGATTTGGCGTTGACGTCGCTCCAAAAACCTGATAATATTAGTTGTGATAATCTAAGTTATCAAGAGTTATATGTAATTCTTGTCTCTTCTACAACCTGGGATCGCTGGATGCCAATCACCGGTCGTGAAGTTGTCAGCGCTGCCAAGGCCGGCAGTGCACTCGAACAGATTGAGCGCGAGTTGTACCGCGACCCACGGTTGCAGTCGGCGCACACGCGCCGCGCGTACCTGGGCGACCTGCGGGCCTTCGAGTTGTGGCGCGCTAACGCGCCCATGACCAAGGGGCTCGTGGAAAGCTACGCGGTCCACCTGCATGAGCAAGACCGCTCGCCCAATTCAATCAACCGCGCGCTGGCGGCCGTACGCTGGTGGGCCCGGCGCCTGGCCGACCTGGTCTTCGAAGAACCCATGCCCAAGGTGCAGCGGGATGAGATTGTGCTGCAAGCGGCACGGGTTGCGGCCGTGCACGACATCAAGGGCGAACGCCAACTGCGTGGCCGACACATCGCCAACAGCGAACTACAGGCGCTGCTGCGAGCCTGCCGGCACGACGCCACACCCGCCGGCCGCCGCGATGGCGCCTTGTTTGCTTTGGCCTGGACCACTGGACTCCGTCGTTCAGAAATCGCCGCGCTCCGGTTAGACGACATAAAGTCAGCGGATGACTATTTGGTCATCGCGGTGCAAGGCAAAGGTAACAAAGTACGCCAAGCCTATTTGTACACTGCCGCCCCCTGGCATCACCAATGGCTGGCGCAGCGCGGCCCCGAGGCCGGGCCATTGTTCTGTCGCATCTTCAAGGGTGGCAAGGTCAGCCGAGACCGGCGGTTGACCGCCGATGGCCTCGCCAAAATCCTGGCGAAGCGCAGCCTGGAAGCCGCCCTGGCGGAGCCGATCACCTGGCACGACTTTCGGCGCACGTTTGCGGGTAACCTGCTCGACAACGGCACGGACCTGGCTACGGTACAAAGGCTGCTGGGCCACACGTCGCCGACGACCACCAGCAACTACGACCGGCGCGGCGAAGCGACGCGGCAACGCGCCATTCGCAACATCAGTCTGCCACTGGGGCCGGAGAATGCCTAGCCCCCTGCCCGGCTGGGGCTGAACCTGGTGACAGTGGCTCTGACCAGGTCTGAACCGACACTCCCCGGGCGCTGGTGACGACGGCCAATGGCAGCCGAAAACGGCCCGCCAGCCAGCCCCAGCGCCTGCCCTAAGTGCCCGGTTGACAAACGCGCCCCATACGGGATAATGCCCTCGGGAACTCAGACTGCTATGAAACCTACCAACCTCCACCCGTGGACCCGCCCGATCACGATTGCGTACCTGCCACGCACGCGCACGCCGGGGATCAACCTGGCGCTGGACGCGCTGTTTGACTGGCTGCGGGGGGCGGGTTGCATCCTTCAGGCTGAGCCAGACAACACGACCGATCTGATCTTGACCACGCGCCAGTTCGGCGAATGGGTTGGGCGCGATGAGGCCCTGTTGTTTCACGCCAAGCGGCTCTACCGCCTAAGCCGCCGGCCCACGATCCTAACCGTGGTCGACATCACCGAAGTCGAGTATCAAACGCAACTGGCGCACTTTCGCGCCCTGGGGCAACTGACCGAGGAACAAGCCGCCCAGCACCAATATCCCGGCTTGGGGCCGCAAGCGGCCGAGGTCATCGCCCACCAGGCGCGCCGTGGCGGCCCGGAACTGGCGATGGGCCGCTACCTGCAAAGCCGGGTCATCAGCATCCGCGTGATGGCGCTGCGCACCGTCAGCGGCCGGCCGCACCGCGCGGTGCACTATGACCTGGCTGGGGCGCGCCCCGTCTCCGACGCCACCCACCTGGACGTTTTTGCGGCCGACGTCGGCGCGCGGATGCTGGCGGCCGTGTGCGCCACTGAAGTCAATCACCACAGCTATGCGCCCGAGGCAGTTCCAGCGGCCACCTGGGCCGCGCTGGAGACACCCGACGCCATGGTGGCCGCTGGCCTGACCTTTACCCGCTACGGCTTCTTTACCACGCCGATCCAGGTGGACAAAGTCTTGGGCTATCGCGGCATTGGCGACGCCATCAGCGCACAGTACAGCGAAGGCTGTTATGGCGTGTACGAGCCCGAGGTGCAGGGGCTAATCACCACCGCCACCGGCAGCTCGCGCCTGGTGGACAAACGCGCCATCACGCGCACCGATCAGGCGGTGGTGGCCGGCGTGCTGCCGAGCCGCGACGGTGCGCTGGTACGCCCGGTGGAAGGGATGGAGACAGTCGTGCCCTCGGTCGAGGCGGTGGAGATGATGGCGTTGTGCGAAGGCGTGCCCAGCCACCTGCGCCGCAACCGCCAGGGCGCGGAAGTGCCGGTGCCGAATGTGCGCGCCATCCTGCACGGCCATTTGGGCGTCGAAAGCTATAACCCGGCCTTTGTGGAGGCTGTGACACTGGAACCGCTGTATTACACCCAATTGGTATCATGCGGCACCGGGCCGCTGGCGCTGGGCACAGCGGCGGCGTTCGGCCGGTCAGAAGCGCTGCGCGATCTGACCGACCCGCGCCGGGTGGTCTTTTTGGAGCAACCTGGGCATGGCGTGATGCTGATTGAGAAGTGGCCGGCGGCCGACAGCAACGAGCCGCCCTTCAGCGCCATCCTCCAGGCCCTAGATGCGGGGCACATCCGCATGTCGTTCAACATCGCGCAGGGGCCGATGAGTTGGGAGCAGACCAGCGCCGACGGCGAAGTGACCCTGCAGCGGATGCTGGCGCCCGAAGCCATGGCCGACTTGACGCCGGCGCCCTAGGCAGCACTTGCGTCTCTAGAGAAACCGAAAGGGCCCGTCCGGTAGAGTGATCGGATGGGCCCTTTGCATCGCCATTGCGGCGGCATCGCGCCGTTACTACTGGTAGTCGAAGATAACCTTGATGGGGAGTTGGCTGCCCTTAGCCCGCGAGGTGGCGATGGCCGCGCGGTGCTGCTCAAACCGGAAGCGGTGCGTGATCAGGCCGGCGTCGGTCAGTTGGCCGGAGCGCAGCCACTCGACCACCCAGGCGTAGGTTGATTGCGTGCGGCCCTGCCAGGTGTCCATGCCATGCGCCAGTGCGCCGATCAAGTTGACCTCTTGTAACCACACCGGGCTAAGGTCGAGCTTCATCGGCGCGAATTGGATGCCGACGATAACGACCGTGCCGCCGGCCCGGGTGAAGCGCAGGCTGTCTTCTAGCGTGTCGGCGTGGCCCACACAGTCGTAGACCACGTCGTAGCCACCCAGCAGCATGCCCTTGTTCATGGTGGCCGGGTAGAACTGCGCGCCGGACAGCCGTGCCATGCTGGGGTAATCGGCCCGAGCGACGATCTCGTTCGCGCCCAGGCGGCGGGCGGCTGCGGCCTGGTGGGGGTAACGCGCCACGGCTGTCACCGAGCAATCGGGCGACACGGCGCGCACCGCCTGGAGTGTCAACAAGCCGATGATGCCACAGCCTAGCACCAGCACACGCTCATGCGGCAGCGGCGGTCGACGCAGCACGGCGTGCACCCCAACCGACATTGGCTCGATCAGGGTGGCCTGGTCCAAGCTCAGTTCGTCCGGCACCGGAAAGACCTCGGTTTCGTGGGCGGTGTAGCCATCGCCCCAGCCACCGCCCTGCCCGCGGCCGCCGCGCCCAGCCGAGGCATTCTCGCATAGGCCGTACTCGCCCGTGGCGCAAAAGCGGCAGGGCGGCTCGATCTCCTGCATCAAGCAATGTTGGCCGTTGAAACGCGTGTCCATCACCACGCGGTCGCCGCCTTTGAAGCGCGTCACCCCCGGCCCTACGGCCTCGACCACGCTGACAACCTCGTGCCCGAGGTACAGGCGCTGATTGCCCGGCAGCGCGGCCGGCGCGATGCTGGGGTCCACGTCAACGAACAGCAAGGCCAGGTCGGTGGCGCACACGCCGCATTGCAGGTTGCGCACGCGCAGCCAGCGCAGCCCAGGCAAGTCCGGCTCGGGCAGGTCGGCCACGCGTGCCGCGCTGAGGGGGGACCAGGCGATGCCCGGCCAAGCCGGGCTGAGCACCTTCACGGCCAGCATCTTGGGCAGGTTCTTGTCAACGAAAATCGTACGCATGGTTGCTTTCGCTAGAAGAGACGGTGGTGCGCATAGGCTAATTCCATTCGAAGACCGACAAAGTCAGCGGGTTTGTAACTCCCTTGCTGGCTATGCGCATTAGCTTTCGGGCAACGCGACGCGGTAGGCTTTGCTCGTGGGCAGCAAGACAATAAAGCGGCTGCCTGGCAGCATTTGCTCGTCATGGCCGGCGCTCTCTGCGTGCACGCGGCCGCCGTGGGCTTCGACGATACCGCGCGCAATGGCCAGGCCAAGGCCGGGGCCGCCGCCCTTGAATTTAGTCTTGCCGGTCGAGTGCTGCGCGGCTTCTCCGGTCTGATAGAACTTATCGAAGATCAACTCAAGGAAGCGGGGGTCAATTCCGATGCCGGTGTCGCTGACGATTATTTCGAGCCCCCCACCGACCAGCGCTTCAGGCGTATGACGGCCGGTGATGGTGATGGTGCCGCCATTGGGGGTGTACTTGACGGCATTGCTTACCAGGTGGTGCATGGCTTTGAAGAGCGCTTCGGCGTCGCCGTGAATCGGGGGCAGCCCTTCGAGCCCCACCGCCGCCAGCTTCAATTGCCGGTCGGCCAACGCCCATTGCAATTGCCAAATCAGCTTCTGGACGACATGCTCAATGTAGACCGGCTGCGAGTTGAGCTGGAGCGCGCGGCTATCGACGCGGGCCATATCGAGCATGTTCTCGATGACCTCGTTCAGGCGGTTGACGCCCGTGGCCATGCCCTCCACAATCTGCACATGTTCAGCGAGAGCATCCTTGCCAACTTCCTCGGTCAGGATTTGGGCGTAGCCGTAGAGAATCGCCAGCGGCGTGCGCAATTCGTGCGAGATGACGGCGATGAAGTTGGACTTTGCGCGGTCCAACTGCGCCAGGCGGCGGCTGGCGTCGTCGAGCGCGCTGTTGGCAGTTTGCAGATCGGCGTTAAGATGCCGCAGGTCTTCCACCAGCCGCGCATTGCGCAGCGCGACAGCCGTCTGGTCGGCCAGCGTGCTGAGTAGTTCCAGGTCTTCGTCAAAGTAGCGGTGGCGCGAGAGTTTGGGGCCTAGCGCAAATAGCCCAATCCACTCGCGGTTGGCATAGATCGGCACGTAGACATCCATGCCTAACTGCCCCAGCCAAACGCGCTCGGCGGTGGATTGCGCGGCGAAGCGTGGGTCGACATCAATCTCATATTGCGTCAGCGGCTCAAACTCAGTCCGCCAGAAGTGCGCCAGCGGGCTATCTTCGAGCAGCGAGCCGGCAACCGGGCCACCTTCGAGCAAGCTGCCCACGCGATTGAGGTAGGCGTGCGACGCGCCGGGCGTGAGCTCAAGCTGGTCCACCACGAAGAACGCGCCGCGCTGCAGGCCGATGGCGTCGCGCATGAGCTCCAGCGCCACCTGCGCCAGCCGCCCCGTCTCGAGGATGTTGCTAATGC
>JBBRZY010000358.1:0-5533 GCA_038252885.1 Anaerolineales bacterium
GGGTCGAAGCGCCGGAGCGTGTCGATTTCGTCGCCGAACAACTCGATGCGGGCGGGGGCGTCGTCGGCCAGGGGGAAGATGTCGAGGAGGCCGCCGCGCCGCGCAAACTGGCCTGGCTCGGTGACGATGGTGGCGTTGGTGTAGCCCGCGCCTAGCCAGGCCTCCAGCGTCTTTTCGACCCGCAGCGGCTGGCCGGGCTGGAGCGTGCGCGTGTTGGCCAGGAAGTCACGCTTGGGCAGGGTGCGCGACATCAGCGCGCGGGCCGAGGCCACGATGATGAGCGGCGGTTCGCCGGGCGAAGGCGGGGTGCTGAGGGCGGCCAGCACGCTCAGGCGGTCGTGAATGGTGCGCGGCCCCCAGGCGGCGTATTCATAGAAGAGCGGATTGGGCTCGTGGAAGACCAGCACACGCGCGGCGGGGGCCCAGGCCGCCAGCTCGACGGCTACGGTGGCGGTGCGGTCGGGCCGGGCCGTGATGACGAGGGTGGGGGCGGGGTGGTCCTGGCTGAGGGCGGCGGCGACGGGGATGCGGGCGGCGCGCAGCAGGCGCAGGGCCACGCCGGGCGCGCCGGGTGGGGCATCGCGCACAGCCGTCAGCGCCGCCTGATACTCAGGCAGGCCGCGCAGGGTGTCGAGCAGACCGGCCAGGTTCATAGGTCGTCGATGGTCCCGTTGTAGCGGTTCATGGCCGTTACCAGGCCGTCACGCAGGTAGGTCTCTACGGCCTCGACGGCGCGGTCGAGCGCGACGGTGATCACTTCCAGGTCTTCGCCGCGAAAGTCTTTGAGCACGTAGCCGGCGGCGGCCTTGGTGCCGGAGGGCCGCCCGACGCCCAGGCGCAGGCGCGGGAACTTCTCGGTGCCGAGCTGCGCGATGATGGACTTCAGGCCGTTGTGGCCGGCCGAGCCGCCCTCAGGCCGGAGCCGGAGGGTGCCGAGGGGCAGGTCAATTTCGTCGAAGCCGATGAGCACGCGCTCCAGCGGCGTTTGGTAGAAACGCACGAGGGGGCTAACGGCCTCGCCGGATAGGTTCATGAAGGTCTGCGGCTTGGCGAGCACGACCGGAGCGCCGTTGATGGTGCCAGTGGTGATGAGAGCCTTGCCCTGGCGCTTGGTGAAGCCTAGCAGTTTGTGCTTCTCGACCAGCTTGTCGAGCAGCATGAAGCCGACATTGTGGCGGTTGAAGCGATATTCGCGGCCGGGGTTTCCCAGGCCGACCAGCAGGTGGCGTTCGGGCGTCATAGTCCTCGATCTCAACGACGACGGGCAGATTAAAATCGGGCGCGGGCTCGTCGCGGCGACCAGCCCTGGCCTGGCTTCAGGCGCAATGCCACTCAATTGTGACAGAGGCGCAGCGAAAGGCGGCTGCGCCTTAACGCCGCCAGCGCAAGACGGCGCGCAGGGTGGCGTAGGCGGCCAGGATCAAGAAAACAGCAGCGGTCAGGCGGATGCCGTCGAAGAAGGCGGCTCCGATCATATCGGTGTTGATGCGGCCGGCCGGCACGTCGCCCACCGGGCCGTCGCCAGAGGCGCTGCCGCCGCCGACGGTGGTGGCGCGGGCGGTGGCGGTGGGCGGCAGGTCAATAATGGGCGCGGTGGCCGACGCGGCGGGCGTGAGGGTGGCGGCAGGGCCTTCGGTGGGCGGGGGCGCGGTGGGCGCGGCGGGGGTGCTGTTCTGCACCCGCACGTTGGCTACAAAGGTTTCCAGGTAGGCGCCCTCGCCGTAGAACACGCGCAGCCGCAGCACGTACAGCCCGTCGGTGATCTTGGTGGTGTCCCAGATGGCCAGGACTTCGTTGATGACCTGAGTGGTGGCGGGCGCCTGGAGCGAGAACCAGGTGTCGGTGGGGTTGGGGCTGTAGCCGAAGGCCAGCTCGGAGCGGGTGAATTGGGGGTGCGTGGCGCTGCCGGTGATGGGCACCAGCCCGGTGAGCAGCGCGCCCTCCAGCGGGGAAGTGATGACGGCCACGCCCTGATCTTGCGCCAGCGCGCGCGACGTACCACTGAGGCTGACACTCGCCGCGATGGTTAGTGCCAGTGCCAACAGCCATAAAACGCGCCCGTATGCCCGCATTGCCCGGTGACTATAGCATGTGGGGATAGAGGCGTCAACGGCGGGGGAGTGGAAGTCGGAGGTCGGAGGTCAGAGGTCGGAGGGGCCGTGACGGGGCGGAGGTCTGGCTGGGCGCGGCCTGCCCTTTCGGACCTCCGACTTCCGCCCGCTGACCTCTCGCCCTGCGGCCGCCTCGCGGCTGAATACCAACTGCGCTATACTGCGCCGCCAGGAGCAGGGGGTTGGGCGCGGCGCAACTTTTAGGAGACGCAGGTGTTCTTCAGTATGTTGCCTGCGCCAATAGGGATAGGGCGGTTGTCTGATTTCAGCGATGAAGCTGGGCTGGTGGCCCAGGCCAAGACCGATCCAGAGGCCTTCGGCGCGCTCTACGAGCGCTACGTCCAGAAAATCTATAGGTATGTCTACTACCGGACCGGCAACCCGCACGACGCTGAAGACCTGACGGCCAAGGTGTTTCAGCGGGCGCTGGTCAGCCTGGAGCGCTACACCTCGCGCGGCTTGCCGTTTTCAGCCTGGCTGTACCGAATAGCGCACAACCTGGTGGCCAACTGGCATCGCGACCAGGGCCGGCGGCAGATGGTGCCGCTGAACGAGGCGGCGCGGCAAGACTGGCAGGCGCTGCGGACCGAAGCGCCCGAGCTGGCGGTTGAGACGCGCGAAGAGCAAGACCGGCTGCTGGCGGCGGTGCGCCGGCTGTCGGAGGAGCGCCAACAGTTATTGGTATTGAAGTTTGTCGAGTGCCTGTCGAACGCCGAAATCGGGCAGGTGCTCAACCGCAGCGAAGGGGCCGTGAAGAGCCTGTACCACCGGACGCTGCTGGTGCTGCGCGACGAGCTAACGAAAACCGCCGAGCCGCCGACTAATGGCTCGGGCCGACACCCAACCGCCCGCCCCTCAGCCAAGGAGCCCAAATGAGCCCGCGCGCAATTGCTATCGTCACTGACTCAACCGCTTATATGCCCAAAGATATGGTGGCCCAATATGGCATCACGGTGGTGCCAAACGTGGTCACCTGGGGCACCAAGACTTACCGCGACGGCATTGACATCCAGTCGACCGAGTTCTTCGAGCGGCTGAAGACCGACCCGGTGCAGCCAACCACGGCGGTGTCGTCCATCGGCGAGTTCCGCGACAGCTATGCGCAGGCGGCTGAGATGGCCCCGGTGGTGTTGGGCATTCACCTATCGGCCAAGCTGTCGGGCACGTTCAACGCGGCCGAGCAGGCGCGGGCCACGCCCGAACTGGCCGGCAAGAACATTACGATCCTGGACTCGAATGCCACGGCCATGGCGCTGGGCTTTGTGGTGCTGGCGGCGGCGCGCGCGGCCGAGGCGGGCAAGTCGGCGGCGGAGTGCATTGCGGCGGCCGAGGCGGCCATCCCACGGGTGGGGCTGGTATTTACGGTCGAAACGCTGGAATACCTGCGGCGCGGCGGCCGGATTGGCGGGGCGCAGGCCTTTTTAGGCGGCTTGCTGGATATGAAGCCGATTTTGGAACTGCGCGAGGCCCGCGTGGAGCCAGTGGAACGGATGCGGACTAAGAAGAAGGCGCTCGAACGCGTGCTGGACATCATTGCTGAGAAGACCAAGGGCCGGGGCGCGGTCCACCTGGCGACGCTCCACGCGGCGGCGCCGCAAGAGGCGGCTAACCTGCTGGCCGTCGCCAAGGAGCGCCTGAACGCTGTCGAAGCGATTATGGCGGAGGTCAGCCCGACGGTGGCGACGCACACCGGGCCGGGCACGGTTGGGTTGGCGTACTACGTCGAGGGGTAGCGCAATGGACATTGCCCGTGTGGCCGAACGGCCCGATAACGCTGAACTGCTTAGCCAACAAGCGGCGGGCTTGTTGGCCGGGGTAGACCGCAGCACTGAGCTGCTGACGGCCGCCCCGGAAGCGCAACGAGCTGAATTGGAAGGCCTGATGCTGCTGGCGCGGCGGGTGCAGGGGGCGATGGCGCCGGTGGCGGCGCGCGCCGGCTTTGCGGCCGAACTGCGAGCGCGGCTTGAGCAGGCGCGGCCGGAGGTCGAAGCGGCCCGCCGGCGCGAGAAGGAACAGCGCCGTCTGTGGGTGGCCGGCATTGGCGGGGCCGTGGCGCTGCTGGGGCTGGGGATTGTGACCTACCGCACGGCGCAGGCGGTGACCGGCAAGGTGGGGCCGCGGGCCAAGGAGCAGGGGGCGGCCAGCCCGCTGGAGCCGGAGCGGGTGAGCGCGTAACCCGGCGGGATGAAGCGAGAAAGTGGCCGGATGGCGGGCAGATAGAGTCCGGCCGGGACGGTGCGCAGGGTGACCCACCAGATAGCTTGACATAAGCTGGGGCGGGTGACCGACCGCTTGCGTTGGTATGCTATAATGCTGTTTAGCCGTTGTGGTCGGGGGATTGATCGACAACGGACCAAAAAACCCCAGAAAAGGCCGGACCCCGGTCAGCGCGGTTGCCGCTCGGACATCGAGTTTTGCGCCCGCTGACGTGGCCCCGGCTATTTTGCTGTCTGAATTTGCCCATTGACTGGTACCAGGTCAAGTCGTATAATAGCCACTTCGTAAAAAAGCCCCCCAGGCTTTATTGTGCCTACCATGGGCACCCGTTAGCTAGTAGGCCTCGACCAGCGGGGCCGGGAGTTTGAGAATGGCAGATATTTTGGGTCGAAAGTCCTATTCCCGTATCGCTGACGTCTTAACTTTACCTTCCCTCATTGAAGTACAACTCGAATCCTTCACCTGGTTTTTGAACGAAGGTTTGGCTGAACTTTTTGAGGAAGTTTCGCCGATCGAGTCGTTCAACGGCGGCATGCAGCTGTGGTTCCCCAGCAAGCGCGTCGACCCGGGTTTCAATCTCAAGTATCGGTTCGACAAACCCAAGTACGACATTGACGAGTGCGTTGAGCGCGACATGACGTTTGCCGCGCCGCTGTACGTGGAAGTGCTGCTGCTGGGCAGCGAAGTGCCCAACCCGATCAAGAACGAAATTTTCTTGGGCGACTTCCCGCTGATGACCGAGAACGGGACGTTCATCATCAACGGCACCGAGCGCGTGGTCGTCTCGCAGCTCATCCGCTCGCCGGGTGTGTACTTCGAGGCCGAGGAAGACCGCAACTCCGGCCGCAACCTGGCCGCCGCCAAGCTCATCCCGGACCGCGGCGCGTGGATGGAATTCGAGACGCGCAAGAGCGACTACATCACGATTAAGTTCAACCGCAAGCGCACCGTGCCGGTGACGATCTTGCTGCGCGCCCTGGCGGCCGTCAGCGACGGGCTGCCGGAGTCGGCGGTGCTGACCGGCAGCGACGAAGAGATCATGAAGCTGTTCGAGGGGGTGGACAACAACCCCGACCACCTCTTCATCCCGGCCACGCTGCGGCAGGAGCCGGTGTGGGAGCGCAAGGAGAAGCGCAGCATCTCGGAAGAGGCGCTGATCGAGTTCTACAAGCGCATGCGCCCGGGCGACCCGCCCACGCTCGATA
>JBBRZY010000359.1:0-5523 GCA_038252885.1 Anaerolineales bacterium
CCAGGAAAGCGAAGTCGGGCTGTATTACTACGGCGCGCGTTGGTATGACCCCGTGATCGGGCGCTTCACGAGCCCGGACACGATCGTGCCGGGAGCGGGCAATCCGCAGAATTTGAACCGATACTCGTATACCCACAACAATCCAACAGGACGTGTGGACCCAAGTGGGCACTTCGATTGTTACCAGGCATTTCAGGATTGTGGTAATTTTCAGACCGTAGGCGAACGCTGGCGCATGAGTAACAATGCGGCGGGGACTGCGGGTGGGGGAGGCGGCGGTGGCGGCGGGACGGCTGAAGATGTCGTGGAAGAGGTCGCCGATGAGGCGGCTACCGTTCCCCAAACAGTCTATCGATTTGGGTGGAAACCTGCTGACGGAATGAAGCCCCCTACTGCAAAAGATTTCGAGTTGCCTTTTGATACACCTCCAAATACAATGATTGGGCCAGAGAGTGCGCCGTTACCATACGGGGCCTCAACGTTTGGGGATGTAAACGCCTCAAACTTGAGTGGTCATTACTATCAGTTGCCCGAGGGCACAAAGTTGCCTGGAGGTTTGGCTATAGTCGCGGATGGTGTCGACGTCATTCCAAACATACCAGGCGCTCGCTCACCAACACATAACACTATCTATCCCACAATTGCAATGCAATTGGCCGAATTTGCCGAAATGGTTTTGAATTTGCCGTGGGAGTGTGCGGGTAAGAAGAAGTGAACCCAATGACCCATCCGAATGATGCCGAATTATGGGCGCGTCTCGTTCGCAGCCATCGACAAGGCAGGTTCGATGAGTTTAAGGAGCTTGTTAAGTCATTCTTGGTATCGGGTGTGAATCGCACTCCATTACTCAAGGAAGCGTTGCTCGGAAAAGGCCAAGAGGTGGCGGTCTACCTCCTAGCACTACTATCAACTAGTGACTTGTTGCCACTCTTTGCCGAACTTCTCTCGGTGGCTAGTTATTCAGATAAGCTGGCGGACGCAGTTCACACTGCTATCTTGCGTATGCCTCGCGATTGGGTAATCGAGCATATCGACCTGGCAGCCGAGCCTATTTTCATAACTGGGACTGGCGATGAGTTTCGGCATATGCTTGATTTATACCGCTTGATAGATCGAGACCTAGCCCTAAAGTTAGCCTCCCGAGCGCTCGCACACCAGAATCCCGATATCCAAGAAGCTGGTCAGGATACTGTTGACCGGTTCTTTGAGAAATGACTTACTGGACATTGACTTTAGCCGTGAATAACCAAGTTACTCCAAAGCGCAGCAGCTATAGCCGTTAAAAACTCACCTTACGCAGCGAGGCGGACGGTCTGACGCTGGCGCAAGGTGTCAAAGGCGCCGTGAGCGACGGCAGCACCAGCGTGGAACCGGCCGAGAGCGCGCCGATGGTCGGCACCGACGATGCGCTGTCGTTTACGCCCGGTGCGTCGCAGAAAGCCACCTCGTCTTAGTTGCGGCCGAGTTCGTAGTCGCGCTGGACAGTTGGCAGAAGTCGCTCGACCGCGCCGGGGCATGTTACAACGCCGCAGCCGGCCCCGGCATGGTCGAGCGTCCGACCGACTACCGGCCAGACTCTGATCCAGAATCGCCTAGTACCGTCACAAACTCCCGCTTATAAGACATACTCATGGGAACCCGAATCCCGTCGGGTCCGCTCTGCACGCTGAGCACCATCGCACGACCAAGGCCAAGTGAAGGTTCCCTTAGCCGAAATGCAAAACACTCCGTGATTTCAATCGCGGAGTGTTTTTTTGTTTACTGTGCGGGTTTGGCGGACGCCAGCCGCACGCGGCTGGCGCAGGCATCTTACTACCCGTTTGGCGACCCGCGTGCCGTCCCTGAAGTTGTCGCCGCAATCATATGGCAATGCCGTGTTAAAGTGGATCAGTCCGCAATTTGGACACTTCACAACGCACCCCTCTATTCTCCAGACAATGCAGCGTCCCAACGTTTAGCATTGGCGCTGAAATGCCGCAATTTTGCAACACGTCTTCAATGGCGCGGGCGTTCTCAAATCGCCCGCCGGTCACTGACCCTCGCCTCGGCCCTCGCACATTCATTTCCTCTCCGCGTCGAGCCTCACCCCGCCCGCGTCCGCCATGCCCGCGCCAGCAGCAGCAGCCCGCCGATGATCAGCGCGGCCGGCCACAGATAGCCCAGCGCCCGTTCGAAGCCCACCAGAAACAGCGCCCCCATCAGCAGTAAGGCCGCCGCCGGAATCAGCGGCCAGCGCGCGCGGCGGCCATCCTCAATCGGCACTAGCGCCAGCAACCCAAACGTCAGGCCCATGCCCAGGAACAGCACGCCCCCGCCATCGATCCCGGCCACATCGTCCAGCCCGGCGATCACCGCCAGCGTTAGCAGCGCGCCGCCCGGGATGATGGCCCACCACATCTTCCGATCGAGGGCAAAGATCACCCAGAACGCCAGCCCGATCAACCCCAGAAACAGCGCCCCACTCAATTTGCCTTCCAGCGTCGGGGCAAAATAGTCGAGCAAGATCACCACCGTCACCGCGGTCAGCACCATGCCGGGGATGATGAACCACCACTGTCGCCGGTCACGCACCACGGCCGCGAACAGCGCCACCGCCGCCACGCCCGCGATGGCCGCCCAGACTAAATTTCCCCAACGGATGATGCCCAGGTTGTTGAGCAAGTAAAACAACCCACCCACGATCAGCAGCACGCCGCCGACCAACCGCATGTCCAGGCGTTTCATGGCATTCTCCTTCAATTGACCCGACCGAGTGTGCGGCGAGTATACACCCCGCGCTACGCGCGGCGCTGCGCCAGCACCGCGTCGCGCTCGGCGCGGATGGCCGCGCTCATCCGTTGCGCCTCGGCGCGCGGGTTGGCCGCCTCGGCCACCGACCGCGAGACGGTAATGAGCAGCCCCCACCCATCACGCCGCAGCCCCGCCGCCAACGTTGCGCGCAGATCGCCGCCCTGCGCCCCAATGCCCGGCACCAGGAACCACAGGTCCGGTGCAATCGCTCGAATGCGCGCCACCGCCGCCGCGTCCGACGCCCCCACCACCAGCCCGATGTTGCCGCCGCTGCTGGCCTGCACGGCGTGCTCCGCCACCACCTCGTACAAGGCGCGGTCGCCGGCCTCAGTCTGCACCGTCAGCGCTTGGAACTCGTCCGCGCCGGGGTTGGAGGTCTTGCACAGCACGAACGCCGCGTGCCCCGGCCGTGCCAGAAAGGGCCGCAG
The DNA here is from genome assembly GCA_038252885.1 of Anaerolineales bacterium. GTDB lineage: Bacteria > Chloroflexota > Anaerolineae > Anaerolineales > UBA6663 > JADZEK01. The sequence continues at coordinate 3,219 of JBBRZY010000359.1, forward strand.
CCCCTCCAGGCCCACATACGGTGCCACAGTCAGCGCCAGTGCGCCCAGCGTGTCGAACGCCGCCCGTGCATACGCCACCGAGGTCGTGGCGATGTCGCCGCGCTTGGCGTCCAGCAGCACCGGAATGTCGTCCGGCACCGTGGCAATCACGTCCAACAAGGCCAACATGCCCTCCGGCCCGTGAGCCTCAAAGAAGGCGCTGTTGGGCTTATACGCCACGGCATAGTCGCGCGTCGCCTCAATCAGCCGCCCGCACTGTGCGCGCAGCTCATCCACCGTGTCGGCCCGTGGGTCGAGCCCCACGCACAGCATCGAGCCAGTCGCCGCCACCCGCGCTTGCACCAAGTCGAAAAAACCAGCCGTCGGTGAGTTGCCGTTCATCACGCCTTCCCCAATACCATGGCCAACAGCGCCATGCGCACATACAGCCCATACTCCATCTGCCGGAAGTACGCGGCGCGCGGGTCGTCGTCCACCTCCGGCGAGATCTCGCCCACGCGCGGCAGCGGATGCATCACCGCCATCTTCGGCCGGAATTGGGTCATCGTCTCGGGCGTGATCACGAACGCATCCTTGACCGACTCGTAATCGTTCAGGTCTTCAAAGCGTTCCTTCTGCACGCGTGTCACATACAGCACATCGGTCTCGGCCATCACCGGCTCTAGCGCGTCGTACTGCGCCTGCCGCATCCCCTTGGCTTCCAACTGTTCCACCAGCGCGGCCGGCATCCGCAGGATTTCCGGCGCCACATAATTCACGCGCACATCAAACAGCGTCAGCAGTTTGGCCAGCGAATGCACCGTCCGGCCATACCGCAGGTCGCCCAGCATCGTGATGGTCAGACCGTCAATCGTCCCCAGTTCCTCGCGGATCGTGAACAAATCCAGCAGCGCCTGGGTCGGGTGCTCGCCCGCGCCGTCGCCCGCGTTGATAATCGGCTTGCGCCCATACTGCGCCGCAATCGCCGCCGAACCGGTCTCGGGGTGGCGCAGCACGATCACATCGGCGTAGCTTTCGAGCGTCCGGATCGTGTCCGGCAGCGACTCGCCCTTAGCGACCGACGAGTACTTCACCTCGTTGATTTGGATCACGCTGCCGCCCAGCCGTTCCATGGCCGCCGCAAACGACGACGACGTGCGTGTGGACGGCTCGTAAAACAAGTTCGCCAGGATTTTGCCCTTCAGCAGATCAAATGTGCCGATGTGGGCCACCATGTTGCGCATGGCCTCGGCGACGCCGAAGATATATTCCAGGTCGTCGCGCGAAAACTGCCCCACCGACAGCACGTCTTTGCCATATAGGCGGCCCGTGCGCTGATCCCCCAGCGGCAAATGGCTGCTTTGCAAATAAAGCGGTAGTGTCATGGACCTCATCCTTTCGGGTGGCAAAAAAAAGAGCCGAAATATCGGCTCTTGTCTCACATAGAATTGAATCGCTGCCCCGGCCCGGTCGGTTCCGTCGGGCGCCCTGCGCGCAAGTGTAGCCAGCGTTGGTCAACTGCAGTCATGATTGTTTTGCGGCCCTCCGGCCGCCGAGCATCTTAGGATCGATGCGCCCGCCTGTCAAGCGGCTGGCGGTTGGCAATTGTTCCGGAATTATTGCGCTCCGATTTGTACAGCTTCACATCACCCGCTGCCCTAGCGGCCTCTGATGTTCACCCAAAACCAATTCGTGTAATTCGTGAAATTCGTGGCCAAAGATTTTCTCTCTCCGCTGTTGACGCCCGACCGTCGCTGCTTTACACTGGCCGCATCCTGCCACCCGAGAGCCCATCACACCCTATGCCACGAGCCATCCTGTCTGTTCACGACAAAACCGATTTGCTGCCCTTCGCCACTGGCCTTGAGAAGCTAGGCTGGACCCTCATCGCCTCCGGCGGCACCGCCAAGCTACTGCGCGACAACGGCCTGCCCGTGACCGAAGTGGCCGCCTACACTGGCTCGCCCGAAATCCTGGGTGGGCGCGTGAAGACGCTGCATCCCGCCATTCACGGCGGCCTGCTGGCGCGCGGCACCGCAGCCGACCACGCAGAACTGACCGCCCTCGGCTGGGATTACATCGACCTGGTAGCCGTCAACCTCTATCCGTTCGAGGCCACCATCGCCCAGCCCGGCGCCACGCTCGACCAGGCCATTGAGAATATCGACATCGGCGGCGTCACCCTCATCCGCGCCGCCGCCAAAAACCACGACCGCGTCACCCTCGCCTGCGACCCCGCCGACTACGCCGCCGTGCTGGCCGAGCTAGCGTCCGGCGCTATTGCCGCCGCCACGCGCCGCCGCTTGGCGCTCAAGGGCTTCGCGGC
>JBBRZY010000360.1:0-5506 GCA_038252885.1 Anaerolineales bacterium
CCAGAATCTGCAGCGCCACCAGCGCGGCCACGCCGCCCGCCAGGCCCACCGCGCGGGTGCGCGCCCGCGGAGCCAGCCAATTGAGGCGCAGGAGGTTATGGGTGAGCAGCATGAGCCAGGGCAGCCAGGCCAGGCCCTGGAGTTGGTTGACATGCTCGATCTGGGCGGTGACGTAGCCGCCAAGCGTGAAGAGCGTGGCGGCGAGGACCGCACCTAACAGGCTCTGGCCGGCGGCGCGGCGGGCGAAGGCATAAGTCCCGAGGGCCATAAGCGCCAGGTGGGTGACGAGCGCAAGCTTGACCGCCACGGGGGCGCTGAAGAACGCCAGCGGCCAGTTGAGCGGGTAGAGCACGCCAGCCTGCGAGTTAGCCAGGAACGGCGCGCCCATGAACAGCAGCGGCTCCCAGAGCGGCAGGCGGCCGGCTAACAAGGCTTGGGCGCGATAGTCCCAGTAAGGATAGAAGTAGAGAAATGTGTCGCCGCGCGCGAGGATGCCCTGCGTGAGCGCCAGCCGCCAGGCGAACAGGATGACCAGCGCGACCACAATCAGCGGTGGCGCGAGGCGGATCAGGCGGGCGCGGAGTGTGGGCCCGTTCACGGGGCGGCCACCAATTGGTATACGCGCAGCGTCACTGGGCCATCGCGGCGGTAGGCGGTATAGACCGGGACGAAGCTGTAGCCGGCCTGGGCGGCGGTGGTGCGCCACTCGGCCTCTGGCTCCCAGGCCGGCACGGCCAGATAGCGCGGCGAGGTGGGGCCAAAGGCGCGCAGGTCGGTCGCCAGCGCGTCGGGCGCGGGCAGCCAGGCGACGTAGACTGGGCCGTCGTACAAGTAGAACCCCCACTCCCAACTGAGCCAGTGGTCGTAGAGCACCGTGCCGGCGGGCAGGCCGCGCAGGTAGGCCGCCGCGCCGTCGAGGCCGTCATACGCGCCGTGGTCGCCGCCAATGGGATAGCGCGAGCGCGTGGCGGCGAGGGCGGGTGAGGCGGTGGATAGCGCCAGCCCCACGACGACGGCGGCCGTGACCCAGCGGCCGATGGGCCACGCGGGTTGCAGACGCGCCAGCCTGCGCACCAGTGTGCCAGCGGCGGTGACGATGACGCGCGCCAACAGAAGGAGCGCGAGCGGCAAGATGGGCAGCAGGTAGCGATCCCACACGTTGAAGGCGAGCAGCCAATATGCGCCGAGGTAGAGCAGCAGATAGCCGGCCAGCAGGCGGTCGGCCAGGGCGGCGCGGGTCAATTGGCGCGACTGACCAATCAACAGCAGCGGCAGGCCAGCGAGCAGGGCGAGGTTGAGGGCGGGCGCGGCGGTGAGGTAGCCTAGCAGGTCGAGCCAGGCGCGGGCGCGCGGCAGCACTTCGTTGGCGCGCACGAAGCGGCCGGGCATGTTGTCGGCGTAACCCTGGCTCCAAAAGCCAATGGCCGGGTGGCGCGCGGCGTCCCAGGCGAACACCACAACGGCGGTAAGCGCTAACCCGACCAACAGCGGCGCGGCGGCTTGGGCGATGGACCGAACCGACGCGCGCACGTTTGCCCCGGAGTGCAATCGCCAGACGGCCAGGGCCAGCACCAGGGGCAGATAGAGCAGGGCGGTCTGCTTGACGGCGAAGGCCATGGCGAGGGCCACGGCAGCCGTACGCCAACGGCCGCCCGCCGCAGCCCACAGCGTCCACAGGCCGGCGGCCACCAACAGTGGGTCAATGAAGGCAGTGATGTCGAACAGGATGGCGAACGGCGACACGGCCAGCAGCGCCGCCGCCAGTAGGCCGGTGGTGGGGCCAAACAACCGCCGGCCCAACGCCGCCGTCAGCGCCACGCTGACCAGGCCCGCGTAGTAGCTGGGCAGCCGCGCGCCGAGTTCGGTGGGGCCGACCAGCAGCAGGCTGAGGGCGCTCAGGTAAAACGGCAGTGGGGGTTTGTCGACCAGCGCGCCGGCCAGCAGCGGGTCTTGGCCAGAGGCGATGCGCAGGCCGAAGGAGGCATAGAGCGCTTCGTCTGGGTGAAAGCGATTGGTGAGCAGGGGGGCGGCCCGCAGCGTGGCGGCGGCCAGCAGCGCCGCCAGCACCAGCGCCAGCCAGGTCCAGGCGCGCCGCGAACGGGGACGGCTGGGCTGGGCGCGCGGCATGGGGTCGGCCAATTGCGTCTAGTCGACGAAGCGATACTTCACGAGGGTCCAGACCGCTGCAAAGGCGTCTTTGAGGCCGATCTTCTTACCCTGGGCGTACTCGCGCGGGTCGAATGAGATAGGCACTTCGTAGATGCGGCGTTTGCGTTTGAGCATCTTGGCCGTCACTTCCGGCTCGAAATCGAAGCGGCGCGCGTGGAGGGGCACGCCCTTGATGACCTCGGCCTTGAAGACTTTGTAGCCGGTCTCCATGTCGGACAAGATGGTGTCATACAAAACGTTGGTCATGAGCGTCAGTAGTTTGTTGGCGATCATGTGCCAGAACATCATGGTACGACGCGGGCCGCCCAAGAAGCGCGAGCCGTAGACGACCTCGGCCCGGCCCTCCTCAATCGGCCGCAGTAGGGCCGGGAAGTCGCGCGGGTCGTATTCTAGGTCGGCGTCCTGGATCAAGAGGATGTCACCCGTGGCTGCCTCGAAGCCAGTGTGCAGGGCCGCGCCCTTGCCGCCATTCTTGGCGTGCAGGATGATGCGCAGGTAGGGGTGGCTCGCGGGCGTGTACCCGGCCAGCAGGGCGCGCGTGCCGTCGGTGGAGCCGTCGTCGACCAGCACGATCTCGGCCTCCGGCGCGGCCGCGTGCACGCGCTCGATGACTTCGGCCACGGTTTGGCGTTCGTTGAAGCAGGGAATGATGACGGAGAGGTGGGGCATGGCGGCGATTATAAATGGCGCGGCGATGGGCGGCAAGGTCAGAATCGGAGGGGCGTGGTGGACGCGGGTAGGGACTTGGGGGGCGGGGTTGGCCGGCCCTGCGCGAGACCGTTATGTCTGACCTCCAACCTCCAACCAGGCGCTTTGTGCACGACTCGGCGCGATGCTATAATCCGGGCAAGTCGCAGGCAACTGGGAGAGTCAGCATGGCAAGTCGTTCGGCCGCTCCGCCTTCAACCTCGGCCCCCAATGGGCCCGATAATAAATTCATTCCGCCGCCCGTCACGCGGATCGAAGATACCGGCCTGTCCATGGTCTACCTGGCCGACCTCACCCTCAAGATTCTATACAACAGTGGCAACCTGACCGGCTTTCGCATGGCCGAGTTGTTGACCTTGCCGTTCAATGGCATTGTCGAAGACATTCTGGAGCACCTCAAGCGCGAGAAGACGGTCGAGGTTAAGGGGTCGGGCGGCATCGGCGAGGGGGCCTATCAATACCAGATTACCGGGGCCGGCATCGCGCGGGCGCGCGAGGCTTTGGCGCGCAATGAGTATGCCGGGCCGGCGCCCGTGCCAATTAAGGAATACAACGCCGCCATCACCAAGCAGTCGGCGGCGCGCATTCAGGTGACGCAGCGCTCCATGCGCCACAGCCTGTCGCATTTGGTGATGAGCGACAAGACCCTGGCCCGCATCGGCCCGGCGGCCAACTCGGGCACGTCGCTGTTCTTGTTCGGCTCGCCCGGCAATGGCAAGACTTCCATCGCCCGCGCCATTGGCCAGATGATCCTGGGCGATGACATGTATATCCCCTACGCGGTGGATGTTGAAGGCCAGGTCATCAAGATCTTCGACAATGTCAATCATGTAGTCGTGCGTGAAGAAAAGAACGCGGCCCAGGGCACCTCTGGCACCGGCAGCCTGCGGGCCGGCTTCAAGCGTGACACGCGCTGGCTCAAGATTCGGCGGCCGTTCATCGTGGTGGGCGGCGAGCTGACGCTCTCGGGCCTCGACCTGCAATTCGACGAAGTCAGCAAGTATTACGAAGCGCCGTTCCAGATGAAGGCCAACGGCGGCATGTTTCTGATTGACGACTTTGGCCGCCAGCAGGTGCGCCCGCGCGACCTGCTCAACCGCTGGATTGTGCCGCTTGAAAACCGGATTGACTATCTGTCGCTCCACAACGGACGCAAGATCGACATTCCGTTTGAGGTGCTGGTGGTGTTCTCGACCAACCTGCCGCCGCGCGAACTGGTCGACGAAGCCTTCCTGCGCCGCATCCGGCACAAGATCGAGATCGTTGACCCGACTTACGAAGAATTCAAAGAAATCTTCCGGCGCATGGCCGAATATAAGAAGGTTCCCTTTGACGAGAAGGGGCTGGCCTACCTGCTGCAAGAGTGGTACATCAAGCGCAACCGCAAGCTGCGCTCGAACCACCCGCGTGACATCTTGGAGCAATTGCTCGACATCGCCTCCTACCTGAACGTGGAGCCGGTGATGAGCAAGGAATTGCTCGACCGGGCGTGCGAGTCGTACTTCGTCGAGTTGTAAGGACGACCGCGCGCAAAATATAGTTCGAACTGGAAGAGTGGGCGGTCAACGGGCCGGCCACTTTTCGTTTTGGCCTGCTGATATCGAATATGCTGCCACTCGCCTATCTTTACCCACGACTACCTCTGATCCTGGCGCATCGGGGCGCCTCGGACGACGCGCCCGAGAACACGCTGCGGGCGTTTGGCCTGGCTTTGGAGCAGGGGGCCGATGGGCTGGAGCTAGATGTAACGCTCTCGGCGGACGGTGTGCCGGTGGTCATCCACGATGACACGCTGGACCGCACCACGAGCGGCCACGGCCCAGTGCGCGGGCAAACGCTGGCGCAATTGAAGGCGCTCGACGCGGGCTACCCGGCGCAGTTTGGGGCCAAGTTCGCGGGAGAGCGCCTGCCGACATTGGCCGAGGTGTTTGCGGCCTACGGTCAACAGACTTGCATCAATGTCGAGCTGAAGCAAGACCGCACGCCGGGCCGCGCGCTGGCAGAGCGGGTGGTGGCGTTGATCCACGAGCACCGGCTGGCGCGGCGCGTGATTGTGTCATCGTTCCAATTCAGCAACCTGCGCCGCGTGCGCGCGCTTGACCCGCACCTGCCGATCGGGCTGCTGTATACCGTGGCGTCCGGCGGGGCGCGGCTGGCGCGCTGCCTGGGCGAGAGACTGCACCCAGAAGCGCATCACCCCGGCTGTTACACGCTGGGGCCGGAGCAAGTGGCGTGGATGCATGGGCTGGGGCTGCGGGTGAACACCTGGACGGTCAACGAGGAGGCCGAGTTGCGGCGTTGGGCGTTGGCCGGCGTGGACGGGCTGATTACCAACCGGCCGGCCCTGGCGGTGGCGGTGCGGGCGGCGCTTCATACTTAGAAGTGGTGGTCAGCAGGGCCGGGTTGGCGCCTGGCGACCTAAATCGCGGCAACGCATCACGAAACCCGCTGGCGCGGGCTGGCAAGTTGGTTGTTGCTGCTTCTGCGGCCCGCACGCCTCAAAGTTTGCACAAGCCATACCAAGTTTTCCGTGGGCAATGACTTAACAAAAAGCGCGGCGGCCGCCAAACAGTGGCCGCCGCGCTTGTATATCCAGTGCTGGGTTACAGCCACAAACAGGGGGCAGGGG
>JBBRZY010000361.1:0-5489 GCA_038252885.1 Anaerolineales bacterium
ACGCGCCGCGTGCCAACCCACTCTCTTTTTTCGTTAAGGGTCAGATAATTACTCTTACTCGGCCACCCTGCGATGAGCCCGCCGCCTGACGTTGAGGGGCAGGCACCTGGCGCCGACACTGCCAACAGCGGACCGGCAGTCTCAATCAGCCGGCCCTTCATCCCCCCGCCGCCGCGCGCGTCTACCCGACCACCGCTGCCTTCAATAACCGCCTTTTTCCGACCTCCGACTTCTAGTCCCCCAGGCCCTTCGCCAGCATGTCGTATAGCAGCACCCCCGCCGCCACCGCCAGGTTCAGCGACGTGGCCTTGCCGCGCATCGGCAGCTTGATCACCTGCTCGCAGGCCGCCAACTGCTCCGGCGTCAGGCCCTCGCGCTCGCTGCCCAGCAGCAAGATCGCCGGCTTGGCGTAGCTGGCCACTGCGCTCACCGGCACCGCGCCGTGCGCCGACGAGCCGTAAATATGATAGCCGTGCGTCTTGGCCCACGCGGCGAACTCGGCAAACGGGGAAGACGCAATCGGCACCCAGAACAGCGAGCCCAGGCTGGCCCGCACCGCGCTGGGGTGATACGGGTCCACCCCGCTCTCCAGCAGCAGCAGCCCCTGCGCCCCGGCCGCGTCCACCGAGCGCACAATCGTGCCGATGTTGCCGGGGTCTTGTGGGGCCACCACCGCCACCCCCCAGCCCAGGTTGGCCGGGCTTAGGTCGTCCAGCGTGTGGCGCTGCTGCTTCACCACCGCCAGCAGCCCAGTCGGGTTCTCGCGCTCCGACAGCGTCTCGAACACCTGCGGCGCCGTCGCGTGCACCGGCAGCCCGCGCTCGCGCTCGCGTTGCACCAGGTCGCGCGCGTACGGGCTGATCAGCAGATCGGGGCAATACACCAGGTACTGCAGCGGCGCGCCGGCCTCAATCGCCTCGGCCACATGCCGAATCCCCTCGACCACGAACAGCCCAGTTTCGGCCCGCGCCTTGCGCTGCTTGAGCGCGCGCACTTCTTTGAGTTTGTTGTTTGACCGTCCCGTAATTGTTGGCATGGCTCTCGCTCAAGCACTTCCCTAATGGGCCTACGCCGCCCGGCGGGTGGCGTTGACTAGCACATTCGCAAACCAGTGTTCGGGGCCTTCAATTGACCGCCCTGGCCCAGCGCCTACCGGGGCGCTGTAATTCAATCCGGAACCTGCTCTAGTAGGGCGAGCGTGCGCCCCCCGAAACAAAGTCGCTCAGGTCGAACACGCGCCCGGCCGCCAGTATGTCCTTGAACACGTACGGCAGCCACAGGTTGAAGGGGTAGGCCGTCAACGAGATCGCCTGGGTCGCCGTCAGCCCGCTGGTCACACTTAGCCCGCTGATCGTCAGCGGATAGTACCCCGCGGCCGCGGCGGTCAGCGTGTAGGTGCCCGAGACGGCGATGAAGCTAAACGCGCCCAGCGGCGAGGTCGTGGTGCTGTAGGCCTGCGCGCCCGCCAATTGCAGCGCCGCGCCGCCGATCGGCAGCGCCGTGCCCGCCTCGCTGACCGTGCCGGTGAGCACGCCCACCGTCGCCAGCGCCAGGTCCACTGCCGCCTTCACATCCAGCCGGCCATAGCCAAAGGTGTTGTTGGGCGAGCCCGCGCTGCCGCAGGCCGACGAATTGATGTGGGCCGCTGACTCGTTCAGGATGTCTTCGGTCAGGCTCACCTGCCCGCGCAGCGCCGGCACCGCCGACCACAGCAGCGCCACCGCCCCGGCCACGTGCGGCGCCGCCATCGACGTGCCGCTGAAGGCGCTCGAGTAGCCGCCGCCCGGCACGCTCGACCGGATGTTGGTCCCCGGCGCGCTCAGGTCGGGCTTGCGGCGGTCGCTGCCGTCCACTTTCACCGCGCCTCGGCTGCTGAAGCTGGCGATGCCGTCCGTGCCGGTTTCGAGCGCGCCGATCGAGTACACCGCGTCGTGGATGGCCGGCGGGTCGACCACGCTGCTGCAGCCCGGCCCGGCGTTGCCCGCCGACACCACCGTCATAATGCCCGCCGCGCGTTGGGCTTCCACCGCTGCCAGCAGGCTGGTGGTCGAGCAGCCCTCCCCGAACTCTGGGCAGCTCCAAGAGTTATTGGTCACATCCGGAGCCAGGTCGGGGTTGCCGTCCAGCTGCGGGTCGCCGCCGACAGGATAGGGGGCCAGGAAAAACTCAAAGCACTCCAGGTAAGTGGCTGGCGTGCCCGCGCCCTGGTCCATGTTGCGGCAGCCAATCCATTTCGCGCCCGGCGCCATGCCGATCTGGTTCTCGCCGCCGTCGCTGCCGATGGCCGTGCCCATAGTGTGCGAGCCGTGCTGGCTGTCATCGCACGGCTCGGTCGTGTCGGGGCCGCAGCTTCCGCCGCCGCTGTGAATGCTGTCGTGCCAGTTGTAGTCGTGGTCGGCCGTCACGCCGTCCCAACCGCGATAGTGGTCTATAAGCGCCGGGTGGTCCCACTCGTAGCCGGTGTCTTGCCCGCCCACGACGATGCCCTGGCCGGTGTAGCCCATCGCCCACACCTCGTCGGCGTGGACGTACTGCAAGCTGTCTTCCACGCCGTCCGGCGACGCCGGGCTGTAGTCGCCGGCGTCAGCGAATTGCGGGCCGCCCAGGTCGGCTTCTAGCCGCGGGTTGCCGTCAATCCGGGCCACCTCGACGCGCGCCGCCAGCGTGCGCGCCAGCGCCACATCGCCCCGCACCCACACCGCGTTGACGATGTAGAACGCCCTGTACTCCACATGCCGCCGATCCAGCGCCGCCAGCAGCGCGCCCTGGCTGGCCTGGGCCGTTTGCCGCAGTTGGTCGTACACATAGCGGCCCTTCTCGGGCTTGGTCGTCCGGTCGTCCGCGCCGCTCAGGTCGGCCTGCTCCCCCAGCACTACCAGGAACTCCACCGAAGCGCCGGCCGCGTGCGCCAGCACCCACGGATCGATCTTGGCCTCCGCCCCGGCCGCCGGCCCGCTGCCCACCGCCGCTGGCGTGCCCGCTCCCACCAGCCCCGGCAGCAGCAGCGCCGCGCACGCGAATGCGCGCAAAACCAGGGCCATCAAGCGGCGGCGCGGAGGCGTGGACATAGCGATAACTCTACCATAGGTCATTTACAAATGCCCCCCGCTGGCCGGCCTGCGGTATCATTGGTTCATCGGCAACCAGACGGGGCCGCCATGCCAAAACTCGACCTGAAGAAGACCCTCAAGCACCTCTACCGCCCCTCGGCCCAGGCCGTCGCCCTCGTGGACGTGCCGCCGCTGACCTATTTGATGATTGACGGCCAGGGCGACCCCAACACCGCCCCGGCTTACGTGGCCGCCGTCCAGGCGCTGTATGGGCTGGCCTATGCCCTCAAGTTCCGCGTCAAGCACGGCGACCCCGCCGCCGATTACACGGTGATGCCGCTCGAAGGCCTTTGGTGGGCCGACGACATGCGCACGTTCAGCGTCGAGCGCAAAGCCGACTGGCGCTGGACGATGCTGATCCTCCAGCCCGAGGCGGTCACACCCGCGCTGTTCGCCGACACCGCCGTCGCCGTGGCGCAGAAGAAAGCCCTGCCCGCTCTGTCACAAGTGCGCCTGGAGCGCTACCACGAAGGCCCGGCCGCGCAGATCATGCACCTCGGCCCCTACGCCGCCGAAGGCCCCACCGTCGCCGCGCTGCACGCCGCCATCTCGGCCGGGGGGCACACGCTCAGCGGCAAGCACCACGAAATCTATCTCAAAGACCCGCGTAAGAGCGCGCCCGCCAAGCTGCAAACGGTCGTTCGGCAGCCGTTCACGCCATAGCGTTCCGCGCCCGTTGCTCGTATACTCTCGGTCTATCACCCGTCGCGTAGCGCCACCCAGGAGATGCCCCGCATGTTGACCCAGCAGCAGATCGACTTCTTCAACGAAAACGGCTTCCTGCGCGTCGAGCAGGTCTTCCCGCCGGATGAGTTGGCGCGCCTGAGCGCCGACCTCAATGAGATCATCGACACCCACGCCGACTGGGGCGCGGCCTGGAAGGGCGACTGGCTCAAGACCTACATGAAGGACGAAGACCCGGCCAAGCAGGCCGTCCTGGTGGCCCTGCACGAGTTGCACCACTACTCCTCGGTCTGGACCCGCAGCCTGACCAAGCCCGAGCTGGCCGACCTGGTGGCACAGCTGCTGGCCAGCGAGCTGGTGGAGATTCACCACAGCACCCTGCACGCCAAGAAGCCCGGCACCGGCCAGCCCTTTCCCATGCATCAAGACGTGCCCTTCTACGGCCACACTGACGGCCGCTACATCGACGCCCTCGTTCACCTCGACGACGCCACCGAAGAGAACGGCTGCATCAAATTCCTGGCCGGCAGCCACAAGCTTGGCCCGCTGGCGCACATCAGCGGCCCCGAGATCACGCCGCACCTGCCGGTGGACCAATACCCGATCTCGGCCGCGACCTCCGTGCCAGCCAAAGCCGGGGACGTGGTGTTCTTTCATCTGTGGACGGTGCACGGCTCCAACGTCAACCGCACCCAGAACTGGCGCCGCATGGTGCGCGTCGGCTTCCGCGACCCCCGCAACGTGCAGCGCGACGGCCAGGCGTTTGGCCGGCCCGGCATGATGGTGCGCGGCGTGCGCCCCAAGGTCGAAGGCGCCGTCCTCAGCGTCTACGGTCTGTGGGAAAAAGGTCCAGAGTAGGCCTCCCGCCAGCAAACTGTCCAGACAAACTAAAAGCGGAGAGCCTCAAGGCTCTCCGCTTTCTTGTTGCTTGCGCGCGCTACTCGCGCTTGGCCTTTTTCTTGGCCTTCTTGCCTGCCGCTTTCGTGGCGGCCACATTCTTCTTACTTTTCTTGCCTTCCGCTTTCTGGGCCGCCTTCTTCTTCTTTGGCGCAGCCTTCTTCGCGGTCTTGGCTGCCGCCTTCTTGTCCGCCTTCTTCACTTTTTTCTTCTCGCCGGCCTTCTTGCCCGCTACCTTGGCCGGCTTCTTCTCGGCCGCCTTCTTCTTCGTCGCTGGCTTGTCCGCCGCCTTCTTCGCCGCCTTCTTTTTCGTCGCCGCCGACTTAGCGGGCTTGGCCGCCGCCTTCTTCTTCGTTGTTGCTTTCTTGGCGGTCTTTCCCGTTGCCCTCTTGCCCGCCGCTTTCTTCTTGGTGGCCGGTTGCTCATCACCCATCGGCAGCGGGCGCGCGGCGCCTGCGGCCGGCGGCTCGCTCGGCGCGGCGGCTGGCGCAGTCTCGGCCGCCTCTTGTGGCGGCAGCCCCTCGCCCTCGCGCGCCCCGGGGTGGCTGTCGTCGGCGGCCGTCACTTCCGTCTGCTCGTCCACCGCGCGCGGCGTGTGCGGCGGCAGGTCTGGGGCCGGCGGCGCCTTGGTGATGCCCAGCGTCACCGTCTCGCCGTCAATCGTGTCGGTCAGCAGCGCCGCGCCGGCCGGCGGCTCGCCCGTCAGCAGGTCCAGGCTCAGCGTCTCGGCCTTGATGTAACCCGCGAACCCGGTCAGGGCATCCACCAGCCCAGGCGTGGCCGTGTAGTAAGTCAGGA
>JBBRZY010000362.1:0-5470 GCA_038252885.1 Anaerolineales bacterium
GTTAGCGAAGTCATGATGAGAATTACAACACCGTTTCAACCCAAAAGTGGTGAACAGTTACAAAATTTCCTTCGGTCAGATACGACCTTTCACCACCTCCCCTTGCGGTGAGAACCTATCTCGACGTTGCCGCCACCGAGCCTTTTACATAATTGGCCCCCAAACTGAATTGCTCACTTCCTTCGGCCCTGTCTTGCGCCGCGCCCCTCGCCCCGCTACAATCCGCTGCTATGCCAACTGTGCGCTTCGCCGCTGTGCAATTTGCCGCCGTGCCGTTCGCGTTGGCGGCCAATCTGGCTACCGTCGAGCGGCTGGTGCGGCAAGCGGCGGCCGCCGGCGCGCAGCTCATCGTGCTGCCCGAGTTGTTCAACACCGGCTACGCCTATACCCCGCGCCTGACCGCCGCCGCCGAGCAGTTAGCTGGCCCGACGGTCAGCCGCCTGCGCGCCCTCAGCGCCGAGCTAAACGTGCAGCTGGCCGGCCCGCTGCTGCTGCGGCAGGAGCGCGCCGTGGTCAACGCGTTTGCGGTCGTGCCGCCGGCCGGCCCGGTGCAGACCTACGCCAAGCGCCACCCGTTCTTGTGGGAGGCGTGCTACTTCACCCCCGGCCACCGACCGTTGATCGTGGCGACCGCGCTGGGGCGGCTGGGCCTGCTCACTTGCTGGGACCTGGCGCACCCTGCCGCCTGGGCCGCCTACGCCGGGCAGGTAGACGCGGTGCTGATCGCCTCCACCCCGGCGCGCGCAAGGTCTACCTGGCTGAACTGCTGCCCACGCTGTTGCGGAATCGCCGCCCGTTGGACGAGCTCTACGCCGGCTACGTCGGCGCGTGCGCGGCCGCGCTGGGCGTGCCGGTCGTGCATGCCGTGATGGCCGGGCGCTTTGTGGCGCAACTGCCCTACCCGCGCCTGAGCTTCCTGGCCGCCGCCGCCTTCAAGCCGCGCTATTGGGCCTGGGTGCGCACCGCCCACCAGGCCAGCCTGCGCGCCACCTTCTACGGCACCACTGCCATTTACAACGCCGCCGGCCAGCCGGTCGCTAACGTCCTCAGCGACGAAGGGTTGGCGCTGGCCGACCTGGCGCTGGGTGCGCCGCCGCACGCGCCCCAACCCGTGCCGTCCGCGCCCGTGCCGTGGGAGCTGCGGCTGTTCGAGCGCGTGCTGCGGCCCTTCGCGCGCCGCGCCTATGCCCGCCATCGCGTCGCGCCCCCCGCCGCCTGAGACCCGCCCCCATGTCCATCATCGTCATCGGCTCTGCCAACACCGACCTGATCGTGCGCGCCGCGCGGCTGCCCGCCGCCGGTGAGACCGTGCTGGGCGGCGACCTGGCGACCGCCGCCGGCGGCAAGGGCGCCAACCAGGCCGTGGCCGCCGCCCGGCTGGGCGCGCCCGTGGCGTTCGTCGGCCGCATCGGGCAGGATATGTTCGGCCAGCAGTCTGCCGCCGGGCTGGCGGCCGAGGGGCTCGACCTGACCTACCTGGTTCGCGATAGTGAAACGCCCTCGGGCGTGGCACTGATCGTGGTGGACGACGCCGGGCAGAACCTGATCGCCGTCGCGCCGGGGGCCAATGGCCGCCTGACGCCCGCCGATGTGGCTGCCGCGCAGCCGGCCCTCGCCGCCGCGCGCGTGCTGCTGCTGCAACTGGAAATTCCCATGGAGACGGTGCTGGCCGCCGCCCGCGCCGGCCGCGCCGCCGGGCTGATCGTGATCCTCAACCCGGCCCCGGCCCAGCCGCTGCCGCCCGAGCTATACGCGCTGGTGGACTACCTCACGCCCAACGAGCACGAGGCGGCGCTGCTGGCGGGCGTGGCCGTCCCGGAAGCGGCGGCCGGCGTGTTATTAGGCTGGGGTGTGCGCGGCGTGATCGTGACGCTGGGCCAGGCCGGCGCGCTCGTCGCCCCGGCCACCGCCCCGGCCGTCCATGTGCCCGGCTTTCGCGTCGCCGCTGTAGACACCACCGCCGCCGGTGATGCCTTCAACGGTGGGCTGGCGGTGGCCCTGGCGCGCGCCGACGGCCTGCCCGCCGCCGTGCGCTTCGCCCACGCCGTCGCCGCCCTCTCGGTCACGCGCCCCGGCGCGCAGCCGTCGCTGCCCAGCGGCGCAGAGGTGGCGGCATTTCTGGCGGCCAATTAATGGTGTCGCTCATCCGCGCGCGGCCAGTCCCTCCACCGACTTCTGACCTGGGCCTCCGACCTCTGGCCTCTTCTCCCTCCCGCCCAGTTTGCGGTATAGTTGACCTGCCATTTCAATTTTGCAAGGAGCTACCATGAGCCCAAAACTCTCCGATCTTGTGCAGCAAGCCACCCAGGCCGTCGGCCGCGCCGCCGGCGATGCGCAGGACTATCTCGCCAGCCTTGGCCCCGACCCATCTGAAAAAGAGGCCGTCGGCCAGCGCCCGCCGCCCGTCACCCGCAAAGTGCTGGTCATCATCTACAACCCCAAGGTCAAGTCGGCTGGCGGCAAGAAGCTGTCGGAGGTCATGGGCTGGAACGACCCAGACGTGCTCACCCCCGGCCACATCGCTGATCTGAAGACCGCCAGCTACAACTACGCCAATTACGTGGTGGCCGAGCGCATTGAGGTGGACCGCATGCCCACCAAGCTCGACGGCTTCACCTACGACCCCGACCAGTTCGTCAACCTGATGAAGGCCGGCAAGGGCTTTCACGACGCCGACGCCGTGGACTACCACCGCATCCTGGCCGACTTCAACATCATCGCCAAGGTCAACTCCGGCGCGATTGACGAAGTCTGGCTGCACGCCTTCCCCTACGCCGGCTTCTACGAGTCCATCATGGCCGGGCCGGGTGCGTTCTGGTGCAACGCCCCGCCGCTCGAGCACACCGAGACGGCCACCAAGCGCTTCGTCATCATGGGCTACAACTACCAGCGCGGCCGGGGCGAGATGCTCGAGAACATCGGCCACCGGGCCGAGTCGATCCTGACCTACGTCTTTCGGCACACCAAAGGCGAGGCCAACCTGTACGAGCGCTTTGCGCGCTACGACAAGACCCACCCCGGCCAGGCCGAAGTGGGCGTGGTGCACTACGCGCCCAACAGCCTCAAGGACTACGACTGGGGCAACAAGACCAAGGTCAAGAGCCGGGCCGACACCTGGAAGAACTTTCCCGCGCTGACCGGCGAGTCGCGCATCGTGGACACCGCCGAGTGGGGCAACGGCGACACGCTGGCCCACCACATCTGGTGGTTCCAGCACTTCCCGCATGTCACCGGCGGCAAAGACGGCGTGGCCTACAACTGGTTCAAGTACGTCATCGATCCCAACCTCGTGCGCTAGGCGGCGCGCTCCGCGCCCCGCGCCGACCGACCTGACCATCAGCGGTGACCAGCACCCCTCGGTGTTGCTGGTCACCGCTTTTCTGTGGAACGAGCGATAGGCCATGCCCCCAACCCTCACCCGCGCCCACGCCGAAGCGCTCGACCAGGCCGACGTGCTGGCCCCCTACCGGGCCGAGTTCGTCATCGAGGACGATCACCTGATCTACCTCGACGGCAACTCGCTCGGGCGGCTGCCGCGCCGGACGATCGACCGGATGCAGGCCGTCATCGAGCACGAGTGGGGCCGGCGGCTGATTCGCGGCTGGAACGAGGGCTGGTTCACCGCGCCGCAGCGCCTGGGCGCGAAGATCGCGCAGCTCATTGGCGCGCAGCCGGACGAAGTGATCGTGGCCGACTCAACCTCGGTCAACTTCTTCAAGCTGGCGCTGGCGGCGCTGGAGGCGCGCCCCGGCCGCCGCGTCATCGTCACCGACGACCTCAACTTCCCCTCCGACTTGTATCTGTTGCAGGGCGCGCTCAAGCTGGCCGGCGCCGACTACCGGCTGGAGCAGATCAATTCAGCCGATGGCTTGACCGGCCCGGAGGCCGCGCTCACGGCGGCGCTGTCGGCCGACACCGCGCTGCTGACGCTGACCCACACCACCTTTAAGAGTGGCTTCGTCTACGACCTGCCCGGCCTGACCGCCGCCGCGCACCAGGCCGGCGCGCTGGTGCTGTGGGACCTGAGCCACACGGTCGGCGCGCTGCCGGTAGACCTGAACGCCGCCGGAGTCGACCTGGCCGTCGGCTGCACCTACAAATACCTCAACGGCGGCCCCGGCGCGCCGGCCTTCATCTATGTGCGCCGCGACTTGCAAGCAGCGCTGCTCAACCCGATCTGGGGCTGGTTCGGCCAGAAAGACCAGTTCGACATGGGCCTCACCTATGCGCCCGCGCCGGGGCTGACGCGCTTTCTCTCCGGCACGCCGCCGCAACTCGCGCTGGCCGCCATTGAGCCGGCGCTCGATCTGATGTTGGCGGCCGGCCTCGACCGCCTGCGCGCCAAGTCCGTCGCCCAGACCGAGTACCTGATCGCGCTGTGGGAGGCCTGGCTCGCGCCGCTGGGCGTGACGCTCAACTCGCCGCGCGACCCCCAGCGGCGCGGCTCACACGTGTCGCTGGGCCACCCCGAGGCGCTGCGGATTGACCGCGCCTTGATCGAAGAAATGGACGTCATCCCCGACTTCCGCTACCCCGACAACCTGCGCCTGGGCGTGGCCCCGCTCTACACCCGCTTTGTAGATTTATACGACGGCCTCGACCGCCTGCGCCGCGTGCTGGTTGAGCGCCGCTACGAGCACTACCCCGTCGAGCGGCCGGACGTGACCTGACCAAATTTCAAGTTGCCTGTTCGCTGTAGAACAATTTCCTGCGAGACTACTCTCAAGCGCCCCGTGCGCTGCCCGCCCGAGGGCCGTGCCTTTCCAACCGAACAAAATCAGCAGCAGCCAGTGACAGCGATGACAGCGATGACAGCGATGACGGCGATTACAACTTCAGTGGCGCGGATGACAGCGATGACGGCGATGACGGCGATTACAACTTCAGTGGCGCGGATGACGACGATGACGTTCTGGAAGGTATTGCTGGCGCGGATGACGACGATGACGTTCTGGAAGGCATTGCTGGCGCGGATGACGACGATGACGTTTACGATGTTTGCGCATTGTCCGCGCTATTTGCGCCTTTTGCCTGGCGCAGCTTTGACAAATACCCGAATCCGGTTAGCATAATCTTATGTCTGCCCTGCCCCGCCGCCCGGCCCTTCTGGTGACCGCTCTGCTCGCCCTGGCGCTGCTGGCCGCCGCCTGTCGCCCGCAGACGATTGTCACCACCGCAATGGTGCCCACGCTGACGCCGGCTTCGGCCGTCACCCCGGCCAGCGCGAGTCCCACGGCGACCGCTGAGGCGCTCGACCTGACGCCCACGACCACCACCATCCCGGCTCTCTCCGAAACGCCCGGCAGCGGCGCAACAGAGACGCCCGCCGCCGGCGATGCCAGCGCCACACCGAACGCCGCCCCTAGCGCCACCGGCGCCCCGGCCGGTTCTGGCACCACCCGGGCCGCGGACGCGGCCGACCTCACCGCGCCCGACGGCGCCGACTGTGCGCCCGACGAAGCCTTCGTTA
>JBBRZY010000363.1:0-5466 GCA_038252885.1 Anaerolineales bacterium
ACCAACAGCGCCAGCCCGCCGCCCAACCATAACCCGGGTATTTGCTTCATCGTCGTCACCACCACCACTCACCCGCGCGAATACTGGAGGCACTGTAGCGGCCGAAGGTTACGGTTTACTTACGGGGGCAGGCCGACGCACCCAGCCTACAAATACGCTGGTAAATCTAGCGGCTGGCCGTCGACGAGGAGGCGCCAGGTGGGCCGCCAACCGAGGCCAAAGACCTCCAGCAGGATGTCGGTGCGCTTGGGCGTCAGGCGCAGCGGCTGCACGTCCTGTGCCGCCGCCGCCCACTTCTCCACCAGCGCGCTGAATTCGGCCTGCGCCTCGGCCTTAAGCTGCGCGATCTGCGCCGCCAGCGTCTCGACCGTCACCTTGCTCTCGTCCATCTCGTTGCGCGCCCGCTGCGCCAGCCGCTTCTTCGACTCGCCGCTGGAGAACAGCCGCTTCGACGAACGCCCGAACACCGCACCGACGATGTTCTCGGTGGTGGTCCAGCGGCTCTCGGCTTCGCGGGCGCGCACTTCGTCTTCGTTGCGGTCCACCTCCCGCACCTCGGCCGCGCGCCGGTCTTCGAGCGTATCCAGCTTCTTGTCGTAGCGGGCGCGCACCTTGGCCATGGCCTCGTCGCGCCGGTCATCGGCGGCGCGTTTACACTCGGCCCGGAACTCCTCAAACGACTGGCCGGGGCGCGCGTACAGCTTGAGCGTGGCGTTGTAGTGCAGCGAGAAGTCGGCCGTGCGATACAGGTAGGCGACCAGGTCTTTCTGCCAGGCGGCCAGGCGCTTGGCGTCGAGCAGGCTGCCGGCCACTGCGCCCTGCAACTGCGCGCCGGTCGGCGCAGTACGGGCCACAGCCTTCACCTCCACCGGGCGGGCCTCGGTCTCGGCCCAGTGCGGCGCGGGCTCCACCTGGGCCACCTCCAGCACATAGGCAAAGCGCCGGTCGGCGTTGAGGTTGGCGCGCGCCAGCACATAGCGCACCAGCGCCTGGGCGAACAGCACCGGCCGGTAGACCAGCGTGCCGCCGCCCTCGAACTGGGCGCGCTTCTGGCCGGTGCTCTCGCGCCAGACCAGCACGGCGTCTTCCAGCGTCTGCGTGATCGGCAGGAAGTATTGCGGCACGGCCGTGGGCACGCTGGCTGTTACGGCGGCCGCCAGCGGCGGCGCGGGCTCGGCCAGGCCGAATTGGGGGCCGGTTGAGGCGCGCGGCATGGCCGCCACCGGGGCCGTGACGCCCAACCCACTGACGGTCACCGGCGAGGGCGCGGTCGGCACGAGCAAGTTGATCGGCTTAAGCGCCCGCACCTGCTCGCGCGTCAGCGGGCCGGCCAGGTAGCTCATGGCCCAGCGTGTTTCAAAGATGAGCGGCTCGGGCGCGTGCACGTTGTTGAGCAGAAAGGTGCGCGGCCGCAGCGACGAGATCAGCGTGTCGAGCTTGCCGATGTTGAGCGTCTGGCTGCTCTGGGCCGAGATCGTCTCCAGCCCTTCCAGCAGGCGCGCCTTGTCGCGGTCGGTTTGCAGCTTGCCAATGAACCAGGTGCCGGTGTTGGTCAGGCCCTTGTAGTCTAGGTCGCCGGGGTTTTGCGTCACCAGGATCACGCCCAGGCCAAAGGCGCGCGCCTGCTTGAGCAAGCGCATGAGCGGCTGCTTGGTGGGCGGGTTGAACGGATAGGGCGGGAAGTAGCCGTAGACTTCGTCGAAATACAGCAGCGCGCGCAGGCTGGCGCTGCCGGTCTGCGCGCGCAGCCAGCCAGCCACCTGCTCCAGCAGCAGCGCAATGAAGAACATGCGCTCGGCGTCGCTCAGGTGGGCGACGTAGAAGATTGAGCAGCGCGGCTTGCCCTCCGGCGTGTGCAGCAGCGCCGGAATGTCGAGCGCCTCGCCGCTGATCCAGCTTTGGAAGGACGGCGCGGCGGCGATGGCGTTCAGCGCCAGCGCCAGGTTGAAGCGGTCTTTCTCCGGGTAAAAGCGCTCCACGTCGAACACGCCCAGCTTGGCGAAGGGCGGCGTCTGCACGGCGGTGATAATGCCCGCCAGGTCGAGCGGCTGGCCGGCGCGCCAGGCGGTCTCAAAAATGTTAGCCAGCAGGATGTGCTCACGCGAGCGCACCGGGTCGGCCTCGATGCCCACCAACCCCAGCAGGGCCGAGACGATGCCGGCGATGCGCTCGCGCAGGATTTCGGTGTTGTCGTCCCAACTGAGCGCGGGCGGGTCGAACGAGCGCAGCACGCTCACCGGCCGCCCGGCGTCGGAGCCGGGGGTGTAGATGGCCCAATCGACCGAGTCTTTAAGGCGCTCAATATTGGCCGGCCCCAGCCCCCACTGCGCCAACCCGGCCCGCCACTCGTCGGCCCGCTTGACGGCGTAGTCTTCCACCGAGAGATGCGCGCGGCGGGCCTCGTCCACGTTCACCCACTTCTGAAAGTCGGCCGGGGCCAGGTCGGGGAATTGCAGCAGCAGGTTGGTGATGTCGCCCTTGGGGTCGATCAGGATGGACGGCAGCCCGGCCAGCGCGGCCTCTTCCAGCAGATCGATGCACAGCCCCGTCTTGCCCGAGCCGGTCATGCCCACACATACGGCATGGGTTGTCAGGTCGTCCGGGTCGTACAGCAGGAGCGACTCAGTTGGCGTGTGCGTCTGCGGGTCAATCAAGCGGCCCAGGTTAAACTTCATCGGTTGTCTCCACCACTCCGCCCTAACCACCTGGCCCTGATCGGGGCCGCTGCTTGCGAACCAAACCTGCGCCCTGCCCATGACGCATTCGTGATAATTCGTGTTCCGGGCGGCCGGCCTGGCCGACTCTGTGGCCGCGATCTATCACCCAGCGGCGGCCTATAGCACCCTTATCATCTTACCCAACGCCCCCATTCTCCGGTTCGTGAAAATTCGTGGCAAAAATCCCCGCTCTACTTGGCCGGGGCGACGGCCCACACCCGTTCCCACTCGGCAAAGTAGGCCGCCGCGATGTCGGCGTTGTGGATGATGAGCACGTTCTCGTCGTTGCTGTCTTCGGCGTTATTCGAGAAGTTGTACGACCCCACCACCACTACCTGCTGGTCAATGATGAAGACCTTGCTGTGCAGATTGTACGGGTTGCCGTCTTTCCGAACCTCGCCGGCCAACCCACCCTCAGTGAGCATCTTCCAGGCCTGGTCGCCGCCGGCTGCGATCTGGCGCGTCTCGAACACGCCCTGCACGGTCAGCCCGGCCTCGGCCTGGTCGAGCAGCGTCTGCGCGAAGTCGCTGCGCGTGAACGAGAAGGCCATAAAGTAGATGCTCTGGGTGGCGGCTTCGAGCTGGTCTTCGATGTGCGCCGCCACGCCGTCGTCAGGCGAAAAGTAGTTTTCCACTCGCGTGCCGTCGAGCGTGACCACCGGGTTGGGCGTGTCGGCGGTAGACCGCGGGCCGAACTCCTGGCGCTCAAACATCTCCTCGAACTCGCGCGTGTAGTTCTGCGCCAGCCGCGACGACCGGAGGTAGATCAGGCTGTTGTTGTTGCGGTAGGCGTCGTTGCGAGTGAAGTTCATCGAGCCGGTCCACACCGCCGCGCCGTCAATGACGACGAACTTGTCGTGCATGATGGCGCTGCGCGCGTCCTCCACAATCGGGATCTCGGCCGCGCGCAGGGCGACGATGCCGGCTTCGTCAATGTTATCGCTGTCAGTCACCAGCCGCACGGTCACGCCGCGCTCGGCCGCCGCCAGCAGCGCGTCAGACAACGACGTCAGGTCGAACTCGTAAATCGCCAGGTCGATGGTGTGCTGGGCCAGGGCCAGGGTGGCGATCACTTTGTCGGGGATGCCGCCGGTCGGGTTGTCCAGACTGGCCGTCAATTCGGGCTGGGTGAAATACAGTTGATACCAACTGCCGCCGACGTTCTCGGCGATGGGCGTGGGCGGCCGCGGGGTGGGCGTGCCACCGGCGCCACTGTCGTCGCTCTTGAACAGGCCCGGCGCGACGGCGTAGACCACGGCCAGCAGGCACAGCAAGAGCAGGCCAACGATCAGCGAGCCGATGGTTTGGGGGGCTTTCGATTTGCGTCGTTTAGTCATAGTCCCGGATTCTACACTGCGGCGCACAATCGAACAAACGTGCTTTTTGGTGACAGCGGATCGCTTCGCGTAACGGATGTAACGGATGCGCTATGTGGTAGTGAGGGCCAACGGATACATGCGCGGCGTTACGAGCCGGCCTCAGTGACACACGGCTACGATAGACTGTCGGTGGGATTTCGAACCCGACCCAGGGCAATGACAAAACAAGCGACCTGAGGCGGGTTCGAAATAACCATCTCAACGGGCCGATTGGATTGGGCGCAAGTTCTCAGACAGCAGGGCGGCTACGCAACCACCCATGTGCTGTCATTCCGAAGCCCCGCTCGCTGCCTGGCGCCAACGCAATAGACTTGGCGGGGTGATTGCGTAGCACCCTTTAGGGGGAATCCCACCGCTTGAGCTACCACAGCCGCCGCTCTCATTGACACCGGTTACTCGCCCCGCACCGCCGCGGCAAACTCATCCTGAATGCCCGGGTTGCTGGCGGCAATTTGCGCTTCGCCCAGATGCCAGGGCGCGCCGCTGGGCGTGTTGAGCACGCCGCCTGCCTCAGCGACGATCAGGGCCGCCGCCGCCAAATCCCACGGCTGGAGCATGTGATGGAAATAGCCGTCGATCCACCCGGCCCCCACGTAGGCCAGGCCGAGCGCCGCGCTGCCGGTGGCGCGCAGCGAACGGGCGCGCGCGGCCAGGCGCTGCACGGCCGCCAGCGTCAGGGCGCGCAGTTCCGGCTCGCGCGCCCAGTCTAGCCCGATCACGGCCTCGCCCAGATCGGCCACGGCGCTGACGCGCAGGGGCTGCGCTTTGGCGCGCCCACGTTGCAGCCAGGCCCCGCTGCCACGCGCCGCATATAGGCTCTCGCGCCGCAGCGGGTCGTGGATGACACCCACCTGCACCACCCCGCCCCAGGCCAGCGCCACCGAGACGGCGAACACCGGCAGGCCGCGCGCGTAGTTGGTCGTGCCGTCGAGCGGGTCAATGATCCAGGTCGGCGTCGGGCTGCTCAGGTCGATGTCGTGGCGGCCCTCTTCCGAGAGGATGGCGTGCGCGGGAAAGGCGGCCCGCAGATGGTCGAGCACCACGGTCTGCGCCGCAAAGTCGGCATCGGTGACGATGTCACGCGGGCCTTTAGACTGCACCTGGCGCGGCTTGGGCCACAACTGGCGCAGCACGTCGCCGGCGGCCACGGCGGCGGCCAGCGCCACAGTGAGATGGGAGTTGGAGTCAGTAGGAGGCATGGGGTTTATTCTACCTCGCTTGCCTGACCGCCGCGGCCGATTAACAACAAACGGCCGGCAAATTTGCCGGCCGTCGCTGGTTGCCCTGCTGGGGCGGCGCCGACCTTAGCGCGGGGCCAGGCTGTCGGTGAACTTGTCCATCATCTGGTGCAGGCCGAGCAGCGAGAAGAT
>JBBRZY010000364.1:0-5457 GCA_038252885.1 Anaerolineales bacterium
GTTGGGCGTGTCGTTGATGATCACCCCGCCGAAGTTCAGCCGGCGCACCGCCTGAAACACGCGGTCGATGTCGCGGGTGAACACGCCCACCTGCAAGCCGAACTCGCTGTCATTGGCCTGGCGCAGCGCGTCCTCGAAGTCGTCGTACGGCAGCACCGAGGCCACCGGGGCAAAGACCTCATCGGCCACCACCTTCATGTCGGCCGTCACGCCCGACAGCACCGTCGGCCAATACACCGCGCCCTCGCGCCGGCCGCCGGTCAGCACCTGCGCCCCGCCGCGCTGCGCCTCCTGCACCCACTGCTCGATGCGCTCGGCCTCCTTCAGGTCGATCATCGGGCCGACGTCCACGCGGTCATCGAGCGGGTCGCCCACCACCATCGCCTCGCTGGCGGTGATGAACTTCTCGGTGAAGGGGGCCACGATGCTCTGCTGGCCGTAGATGCGCTGGACCGAGATGCACACCTGGCCCGAGTAATAGAACGCGCCCACGGCCGCGCGCTTGGCGACCAAATCCAGGTCGGCGTCGGGCGCGATGATGACGGGCGAGGTGTTGCCCAACTCGAGCGTGACCTTCTTGATGCCGGCCACGGCCAAAATGTGCTCGCCGACGGGCGGGCTGCCGGTGAAGGTGATCTTGGCCACGCGCTTGTCGGTGACCAGCCACTCGCCCACCGTGCCGCCCGAGCCGACCACCAGGTTGAAGGCTCCGGCGGGCAACCCGGCGTCCATCAGAATCTGGCCCAGCAGAACGGCGATCAGCGGCGTGGTGCTGGCCGGCTTGAGCACCAGCGTGTTGCCGGCCGCCAGCGCCGGGGCGACCTTGTGCGCCACCAGGTTGAGCGGAAAGTTGAAGGGCGCGATGGCGGCAATGACGCCCACCGGCCGGCGCGTGGTGAAGCCAAAATAACCCTCGCCGTTGGGCACCGCGTCGAGCGGGATGGTCTCGCCGTGCATCCGCTTGGCCTCTTCGGCGGCGATGGTGAACGTGCCGACGGCCCGGTCCACCTCCACGCGCGCAAACTTAATCGCCTTGCCGGCCTCGGCCGCGATGATCTGCGCCAAGTCTTCGCGGCGCTCGACCATCAGCGCGGCGGCGCGGGCCAGGATGGCGCTGCGCTTGTGGGCCGGCATGTCGGCCATCAGCGGGCCGGCGCGCTCGGCGGCGTCCAGGGCGGCGTCCAGGTCCTCGCGGCGAGCGGTCGGCACGGTGCCGATCACAGCGCCGGTGTACTTATTGCGCACTTCCAGCGCCGCGCCGCCCGTGACCCACTGGCCGTCAATCAACAGTTTGTATTCCATCGCTCGCCTCCGGAGGGGTATGTGTGCTAGCAGCATTGTAGTACGAATGGGAAAGCAAGAGAAAAGAGAAAGAGATGCTTCGCTAAGAAAAAGGTGAGAACATGCTATGAATTGTCACGCCGGCCGTGTGGGCGTGATAAGATTACGCTATGTTGAACACGCCCGCGTCGGTGCGCCCGCTCCCGGTCCTGATGGTCATGCTGCTGTTGAGTTCGGCCTGCAATCTAGCCTCGCCCAGCGGCGCGGCGACTGAAGCGCCGACCGCCGCGAGCGTGACCGCGACGCAGCCGGCCACCACAGCGGCCCCAACCGGCACCACCCAGCCCGCCGCCACGCCAACGGCGGCCGAGCCGACCGCCACTGAGCTTTGGCCCATGGCCAGCCCCGTACCAGCCACCGCCGAACCGACCAACCCGCCGCCGGGCGAGCCACTGCCGGCGCTGGTGGCCGGGCAGCCGGTGACGCTGACGGTGGTGAAGCTGCTGGACGAAACCCACGGCTGGTCCATCGGCTACGGCACCGGCGACGCCGCCTACGATCATCTGCTGGTGACGGCCGACGGCGGGCTGACCTGGCAGGATGTGTCGCCGCCGGAGGCGCGGGCCGCCGAGCCGGCCGGGCGCGCGGCGGTGGCCTACTTCCAAGACAACCAGACGGCCTGGGCCAGCTACTTTGGCCGCGACATCGCCCCCGACAGCGCGGCGCTGGTCTGGCGCACGCACGATGGCGGCGTCACCTGGCTGGCGAGCGCGCCGCTCGACCTGAGCGACGTGGAGTTCTTCGCCACCTCTGACCTGCACTTCGCCGACCCCGAGCACGGCTGGCTGCTGACGCACGTGGGCGCGGGCATGAACCACGACTACGTGGTCATGTTCGGCACCGACGACGGCGGGCAGACCTGGACGCGCGTGGTCGATCCATTCGACTTCCGCGACGACAACTTGCAGATGAGCTGCCTCAAGACCGGCCTCGGCTTTCTCGACGCCAAAACCGGCTGGGTGACCGGCGACTGCCAGGCGGTGGCCCCCGGTGTGTTCCTCATGCGCAGCGACGATGGCGGCCACGCCTGGGCCCCCGTGACGCTGCCCGCGCCGGATGCGCTGCCCGACGCCTTCGAGCGCCCGGACGGCGGCTGCGGCACTTATCACTTGGTGACCTTTGCGCCACAGACGGTGTTGGTGGCCGTGACCTGCGTGGTCTACACCGACACGCTGACGCTGCACAACTTCCTGTACACCTCGCTCGATGCCGGCGCGCACTGGACCAGCCAGCCGCTGCCGGCCCGCAACCACGCCTGGCTCGACCCGCAGACCGGCTGGGCGATTGACGCGGCCGACCCGAACGACCCGAGCACGCCGCGCCGGCTGTTCCAAACGCTGGACGGCGGCGGCACGTGGACGCAGGTGAATACCGTGGCCTGGACCGCGCAGCTCAACTTCGTCAGCCCGGAGCAGGGCTGGGCGGTGGCGCAGGCGGGCATGGCGCTGGCGCTGGTGCACACCGTCAACGGCGGGCATAAGTGGACGCTGCTCACGCCGGTAGCCGCGCCCTAACCCAAGACCATTTAGTTAGCGGGGGCGTGTGGTTGGGGACTCAGGGGACTCGGGGGCGGTGCTACCGAATGGCCGGTTGATTCGCTTCGGCCTCGTAGCTCCCCTTTTTCTTAGCGAAGCATCGCTCTCTTTTTCTCTCCTTCGCCCGCCCGCTTGACCACCCGTGTTACAATACCCTCAATGAACTGCGCGAAGAGTTGCCGGTCTGAAATGCTGATGCGCCACCTGCCGTTGCGGTCGGGGAGCCGAGGCTCCGCCACCGCACGGACCGGTTGCGCACGCTAACCCGGCGCAGTCACGGTCCCGGCCTACAACCGCCAGCCTCGGCTGGCGGTTTTTGTTGTCACCCGGCCCGCTGGGGCGGGTTGTCTGGAGGTCGCCATGCCTGAACACATTCTGGTCGCCGTCGCCTGGCCCTACGCCAACGCCGACATTCACGTGGGCAACCTGGTCGGCGCGTACTTGCCGGCCGACATTTTCGCCCGCTATCACCGCCTGGCCGGCAACCACGTGCTGATGGTCTCCGGGTCAGACAGCCACGGCACGCCGGTGACGGTGCGGGCCGACGCCGAAGGCGTGTCCTCGCAGGCCGTGTACGAGCGCTACCACGCGCGCTTCCTCGACCTGTTTCAGCAGGCCGGGCTGACCTACGACCTGTTCTCCAGCACGCATACCGAAAACCACTTCCGGGTGTCGCAGGATATCTTCCTGAAGCTCCAGGCCGACGGCTTTCTGTTCCGCCAGACCGAGCCGCAATGGTACTCGCCGGCCGAGAGCCGCTTCTTGCCCGACCGCTACGTCGAGGGTGAGTGCTACCTCTGCCACTACCCCAACGCGCGCGGCGACCAGTGCGACAACTGCGGCAACCTGCTCGACGCCACGCTGCTCATCAAGCCGCACGCCAAAGCCAGCGGCGTGGCGCTGGAACTGCGCGACACCGAGCACTTCTACCTCGACCTGGCCAAGCTCGCGCCGGGGCTGACCACCTGGCTGAACGCCGACAAGAGCCATTGGCGGCCGCAGGTCATCAATCCCTCGCGGCGGCAGGCCGAGAGCGGCGAGCTGCGCGGGCGGGCCATCACCCGCGACCTGGAGTGGGGCATCCCGGTGCCGGTGGAGGGCTGGGACAGCAAGCGGCTGTACGTGTGGTTCGAGGCTGTCATCGGCTACTTGTCGGCCTCGATCGAATGGTCGGCGCAGCGCACCAGCGACCCGCTGGCCTGGAAGCGCTGGTGGTACGACCCCACCGCCAAGACCTACTACTTCATCGGTAAGGACAACATCCCGTTCCACGCAGTGATCTGGCCGGCCGAGTTGCTGGGCGTGGATCGCATTTACGAGGCAGACCCGGCCCGCCACCTGAACTTGCCGTACGACGTGCCGGCCAACGAGTTCCTCAACCTGGAGGGGCAGAAGATCAGCGGCAGCCGCAACTGGGCGGTGTGGGTGCTGGACTACCTGACGCGCTACGACCCGGACCCGCTGCGCTATTACCTGACGGCGGTGATGCCCGAGACGCGCGACGCCGAGTGGGAGTGGGCGGGTTTTGTGGCCCACAACAACAATGAGCTGGTGGCCACCTGGGGCAACCTGGCGAATCGCGTGCTGACCTTTGCCTACAAGCATTGGGACGGCCACGTGCCCAGCCCGGATGGCTTACGCCCGCAGGACGAGGCGCTGCTGGCGCTGATTGAAGCCGGCTTCAAGACGGTCGGTGACCTGATTGCGGCGGTGAAGCTGCGCGCGGCGCTGGGCGAGGCGCTGGCCCTGGCGACCGAGGCCAACAAGTACCTCGACGCGCAGGGGCCGTGGTTCGAGGTGAAGAAGGACAAGGCCGAGGCGGCCCGCACGGTGTACACGGCGCTCAAGGCGATTGACTCGCTCAAGACGCTGTTCGCTCCGTTCCTGCCGTTCACGAGTGAGAAGCTGCACCAGTACCTGGGCTACGACGGCCCGCTGTTCGGCACGCAGCAGGTCGAGACCTACACCGACAACCTTGGCGCGCACACCGCGCTGACCTACGACGCTGCCGGCGCGACCGGCCGCTGGGCACCGAGCACGCTCGCGCCGGGGCAGGCGCTGCGCATGCCGGGGCCGCTGTTCAAGAAGCTCGATGACGCCGTGGTGGTGGACGCGGAGAAGGCGCGGCTGGGGCAGGGGAGTTAAGAGCAGAGAAAAAGAAATAGATGCTTCGCTAAGAAAAAGGTGATGCAAAGGCTGCGTCGTGCACGGGGCTCAGGTAAGCCGGCGCGACGCAGCCTTTTGATTCCGGGCGCTGCTACGCCTCGATCCGCTTACCCATCAAGATGTCCGGCTTGCCCCGGCCGTTGGCGTCGGGGACGACGCCGATGAGCTGGTAGCCGCACTTCAGATAGAACTCGTACGGGTGGCGCTTGAGGTTGCGGATGTTCGCCAACTGAGCGGGCAGGTCGTCGTACAGGTCCGCGCCGGCCAGCGAGGTCATGTTGTCCTCGTCGTCGGAGCCGAGGGTGATGGTCAGGCCGCCACGCGTCGCCACCTGCCGCTCGAAGTCGGCCACCAGCGCGCGGCCGAGGCCCTGCTTCTGCCGCGCGGGCTGGACGACCAGGGGGTGCAGCTCCCA
>JBBRZY010000365.1:0-5457 GCA_038252885.1 Anaerolineales bacterium
AGAATCTAGAAAAGCAACTGCAATTCCATTCAGCCGGCTCGCCGGGCGGCGCCCGCACCAGCGTGTTCACTGGTCAGGGTCCCGGCGATGAAGAACAGAAGGAACGGATCAAGCGTTTTTTCAATTTGGTCGACGCGAGTCTGCAGCCCGTTTTTCGAGACGCGCCGGCGCCGCTCGTGTTAGCCGGGGTGGACTACTTGCTGCCGATTTATCGCAAGGCCAGCGACTACGCGCAACTCCTGCCCAAGGGCATCACCGGCGGTCCCGAGCTTCTGCGGCCGGAAGAACTGCAGGCCGCCGCCTGGCCGCTGGTCGAACCCCTTTTCCGCCAAGCGTTGGAGACGATGGTGGCGCAGTTTCAACAACTGGCCAGCACCGACCAAGCCACGGATAACGTGGCGGCGATCGTGGCGGCCGCCTTCGCGGGGCGGGTGGACAAGCTGATCTTGGCCACCGGCGTCCAGGTCTGGGGCCGATTTGATCTTGCGACTGGCCAAGTGGTTCATTCCCAGGCGGAACAAAGCGCCACCGATGACCTGGCCCTGTTGGATTTTGCCGTAACGCAGACTCTGGAAAAGGGCGGCAGCGTCTATACGTTGGCTCAAGCAGACATGCCCACCGCCGCCCCCGCCGTGGCCGTGCTCCGGTATTAGCGGCAGCCGGCCGATGACCCCGCGCTGGGTTCCGCCTGGCGCGGGAATTTTCAGATCAAAGGTGATGAATAATGGATCAAACAACGTTTCCGATCGAATTCAACAACGAGGTCGATGAGATGCCGAAGGCCGATAACGAGTTCTTTGCCCTGGCCGCGGGGCGACTCAGCCAGCTGTCCAAAGGTCACACGGATATTTCCAGCGCCGTCGTCAACTTCAAGCAACCGGCCCAGGGTCGGGAGACCGCCCATATCTATGAAGTCACCATTGTGACCTACATGCGCGGCACCGAGCAAATCGCGGCGACCGACAAGAGTGAGCACTTGCGGGCAGCCCTCGATGGCGCGCTCGACGCGGTGGAACGCCAGGTGCGAGAAGAGCGCGAGCGGCAGCGCCACCACCAAACCTGATTCGGGCGGGCATCTCAGTCGAGGCGGCGCGACCGCCAGCCTGGGTTGCGCCAAGGTGGGCGCCGGCGGAGGCAGCCCCCGCTGACTAGCAATTGCCGGGGTGCGCCCAGCGTACCCTTCCTGCCCCAGCAGTCGCAGCGTGCCCCTATTGGAGAAAAATGATGACCCTGCTACGCCGGTCGGTCGTATTACTGGCCGTACTATCCACTGTGTGGGGTGTTCCCACCGTCGCGCAGGCCATGGTGCCATCCACCGCCACCGTTGTCATTTCGCCGTTGCGCGGTCCGGCCGGCACGCTGGTGCAGGTGGAGGTGAGCGGCTTTCCAGCCAATGCGCAGATTGACCTAAGTGCCGGACGGGTTGACCAGACATACAGCCCGCTGGCCGTCAGCCCGACGGATGCGCAAGGACGGCTAAACATTCAGTTGGCCATTCCCACCTACGCGCGCACGGGCGAAACGTGGGTGATCGTCGCGGTGCTATCAGAGAATCCCGGCGTCAAGGCCATTTCCAATGTCTTTGCCGTCACCGGTCCGGCCCCGGCCAGCGGCGTCACGTACAGTGTGCAGCCGGGCGACAACCTCAGCCGCATTGCCCAACGCTTCGGCACCACGGTGGCGGCCCTGCTCGCGGCCAACCCGGGCATTTCCAACCCCCGCCTCATCTTTGCCGGGCAGCAGCTAGTAATCCCCGGCCCGGGGGCGACACCGCCTACTGTGTCCATCACACCCTTGCGCGGGCCTCCGGGCACACGGGTCCAAATCGCCGCCGGTGGTTTTACTCCCAATACACCGGTTGAACTGGCCGTCGGCCCAGCGGGCGGTCCATTGCAGACCGTCGACACGGCGCATACGACCGCCTCAACCGGAACGCTCGCGGCCCAGTTCAGCATTCCCATGTCGGCCGCACCCGGCCAGTTGTGGGTCGTGCAGGTGACGACGGCCGATGACGCTCGGCAGAGTGCCTTGTCGAATGTCTTTAGCGTGGTGGCGGCTGAGGCCGGTTCCGCCCCAACCGTCTACCTGGTGCGGTCGGGGGACAACCTATCGCGCATTGCGTACCGGTTTGGCACCACCGTGCAAGCCTTGCTGCTAGCCAATCCCACCATTGCCGATCCCCGGCTCATCTACGTGGGCCAAGTGCTCACGATCCCAACTGGCCTAGGTCAGCCGGCCACCGTAACCCTTACACCTTTGCGCGGGGCAGCCGGCTCGCCCGTGCAAGTGAACGCGAGCGGCTTTCCAGCCAATGCGCCGGTCGTCATTGAAGTAGGCCCGGCGAGCGCTCAACCGGTGGTGACCTATGTCGGCCAAGCCACCGACGCGGCCGGCCGGTTGGCCACCACGGTAGCTGTGCCGCCCAGCGCGCGGATCGGCCAACTGTGGACCGCCGTGGTGCGCACCACGGGCACACCAACAATCGCCGCCGCTTCCAATGTGTTCGCCGTCACCCAAGGGGCTGGCAGCCAACCCGTGACCAGCGTGCCGGTGTACCTGGTAGCGTTGGACCAGGGCCAAATCGGCTGCGGCGATGCGCTGCGGGCGGTGCCGCGTTCGGTGCCGGCCGGCGATCAGCCGTGGCGAGCGGCCATCGAGGCGCTGCTCGCGCTCGACGAGCCCACGGTGAGCGCGGCGGCTTTGTATAACGCCCTGGCCGCCTCCGACCTGCGGCTGGCAAGCATGGAAGTTGACCCGCAGGGCGCCGCTGTCATCCAACTGGCCGGCACCCTTCATCTGGGGGGCGTGTGCGACGCGCCCCGCATCGCCGCCCAGCTAGAGCAAACCGCCCTGCAGTTCCCAGCTATTCGGCAAGTGGCGGTGTTTGTCAACGGCCAGCCGCTCGCGGCGCTGTTGAACAGCCAGGGCCGGACTGTCCGGCTGCCATATTAGCTTTGTGTCGTCCGGTATCGGGCGCGGCAATTAAACCAGGAGAGCTATTAGCAAAATACGAAGTTGGGGCCGCTTGACCGTTCACCGCTGGACACTCGGCCTGATGTTTGTCATCGGAGCACTGGGTTTGACCCCGTCACCGTCCGCCTCGGCCCGGGCCAGCCTCTTCCAAGATCCGCCGCCGCCCCGCACACAAACGAGTGGGCCGGCGCCGGCGCGTGAGCCTATCGATCTCGGCACCCGCACCCTGGCCAACGGCGTTACGGCCACGGTAATCGAGGTGCCGGCCGCCGCCGATGCCTATATTGCCTCCGGCCGGCCGAACCAGAATTTCGGGGCGGGCGCCTTATTTCTGGGCTACAACCTGGATGATACTTTCGGCGCCCAGCGCATGCTACTGCGTTTCGACCTGAGCGGCATTCCCTCGAATGCCATTGTGCAAGAGGCCCGGCTGCGGTTGTACCTGATCTATGGCAGCCCGGCTGGCGATGCCCCCATGGGCACCATCGTCCGGCGTCTCGCCTCCACCTGGGGCGAACAAGCCGTGACGTGGAATACCGAGCCCAGCTGGGCCAGCATCCGAGACGAATCTAACGTGGGCCTGACCGGGGGTTGGTACGAATGGAATATCCCTGACCTCACGACGGCCTGGGTCCACGACACCGTGGCCAACCAGGGGGTGGAGGTGGAAGGCGACGAAAACGTGCAGCAGCGCGAGCGCGCCTTCTATTCCCGCGAAACCACCACGGCCTTCTATCCGCGCCTCATCGTGACCTACAACGTGGTAGACGACAATCAGCCGCCGGCGATCACCGTCAATGCTTTGCCCCCATATAGCGACCGTGAGTTCACGGTGGCTTGGAGCGGCAGCGACCAGGGCCCAGCCGGGCTGGATTACGTCGAGGTGCAATACCAGATTGATGGCGGCGCCTGGGTGAACTGGCAGACGGGTGTTACAGGCACATCGGCGGAGTTCGTCGGCGTCAACAGCCACGCCTATGCCTTCCGGGCCCGTGGCGTGGACCATGCCGGCAACATTGAACCCTACGGCCCGGCCGAGGCGCAGACACTGGTAGACACGCTTCTGCCCGACGCGACGGTGGACCCCCTCCCCGCCCAAGTAACGGCCGCTCCCTTCACGGTTTCGTGGAGCGGCAACGACCAAGGCGGCTCGGGCATTCAATACTACGATGTCCGCTATCGCTATAACGGCGGCAATTGGATCAATTGGCAAAATCTCACGCTCTCGACCTCGGCCCAATTCGTGGCAATGGACGACGGTTGGTATCAGTTCGAGGCGCGCGCAACCGACAACGCCAACCAGGTCGAGCCCTTTACCGGTCAGCCGGAAGCGACCACGCTGCGCGATATCGAGGCTCCCTTTATAGTGCCAGTCGCGTGGCTGCCCATCATTGGGCGTTGACGGAGGGCCGGCCCCCGCTAGGCTATGGAATACCCCCAACCGTGAGACCCAGCAGCGACTCGCGCTGGGGCGATTACGACTCGTCCGCCCGTTGAGACCCGCTGGCCGGCGGATTAGGCCACTCCAAGGCACAAGCAACGCGGCGGGGCCGCGTTGCTTGTGCCGCTATTCACCCGCAGCGCGGCGCCGTGGCAAGCTCAGCGCGACACGGCCGCCGGCCGCCGCATCAATTTTGAGAACCAGTTGCAGCGTGAAGTACTCACGTTTGTGCGTGAAAACCCCATTCCCTTTTGGGGCCTGTTCGGCCTGGTAGCTGGAGCGGCCATTCGGTTTGGGCTCGCCCGGCCCGCCCTCGCTGATAGCGTCTGGCTGGTCGTGTTTGTGGTGGGCGGCGCGCCCACGGTCATCAAGTCGCTGCGGAAGATGTTGAAGGGGAACTTCGCGGCAGACTTGGTCGCCTTGCTCGCGATTATCACGGCCGTCATCATGCAGGCGTAATTTGCGGGCGTGATTATCGTGATCATGCAGTCGGGCGGTGAAGCACTAATGAATCGGAGCAATCGGCCGGGCTGATGAAAGCCGTTATTAATCCGTACTCGCGGAAGATTCTCGCGGATCATTATTCAGACACTGAAGTAGATGAAATCCTTGACCGTACCTGGCTCCGCTATCTGGATCTGGAACCTTCCATTCCTGGCCAGAAGACTTTCGGCGCTCGCTTTACGGTCCACGCCGCCGCCGCCATCATCGCGATCTACGAGATCTTGACAGCGGTTGGTGAAACCAAAGACAGCGCCGCTCATCTCATTTATCAAATCGCCGTAACTACTTTGACAATGTCACATTCGAATAGCGACTTTATGGTATGACTACCGGAATGAATCCAAAACCGCCGTGCCCGCCTGTTACGAACCGAAACGCTGGGGGCTGCCAGCCGAAGCGGCCGACGGCCTGAGCGGCCGCCTGAGCCAGTTGTCGCAACGCTACCGAACCTGCTTTGTGACCAAGACGCGCGATGCACATGAACATGCTGAGACTTATCTGCGCGGCCAATTGACGATGGAGGCCAAGCGCAACTTCGC
>JBBRZY010000366.1:0-5455 GCA_038252885.1 Anaerolineales bacterium
CCCGTTTTAAGGTATCATTACGCGTCACTATATCTCGCTAGAAAGGCCGTGTATGCCTCCCATCAAGACCACCGTGTCGTGCCCCAACTGCCGCCAGCCGGTGCAGGCCACGCTCGAGCAAGTGTTCGACCTCAACCAGGACCCGCCCGCCAAGCAGCGCTTCATGAGCGGTCGCTTCAATATGATTCAATGCCCCAGTTGCGGGTTCCAGGGTCAATATCCCACCCCGCTGCTCTACCACAATCCCGACAAAGAAACGCTGCTGACCTTCGTGCCGTTTGAGCTCGGGCTGCCCGCCGACGAGCAGGAAAAGCTGGTCGGCCGCCTGATGAACGACGTCATCAAGAACCTGCCCCAGGAGAAGCGCAAGGGCTACCTGCTGCGCCCCAAGCAGGCCTTCACACTGCAAGGCATGTTGGAGAGTGTGCTCGAAGGCGAGGGCATCACCAAAGAGATGCTCGAAGCCCAGCGTGGCAAGGTGCAGTTGCTGCAAAGCCTGTTGTCCGCGCCTGAAGCTAATTGGCCCGAGATGATCACGGCGCAGGACGCCGTGGTCGATTCGGTCCTGCTCCAACTGCTGAGCGCCTCCGCCGAGGCCACCGCCAACGGCGGCAACCAGGCCGGCGCCCAGAAGATGATGACGCTCCAAAACGCCTTGATCCAGCACTCCACCTTCGGCGGCCAGCTGCGCGCCCGCCAGCAAACGCTCGAAGCTGTGGGCCGCGAGCTGCAAGCGCTGGGCAAGGGGCTGAACGCCGACAAACTGTTTGAGCTAGTCACCAGCACCACCGACGAGGATCGGCTGGCCGCCTACGTGTCTTACGCCCGGCCCGGCATGGACTACGCCTTCTTTGAGGCGCTCACCCGCCGCATCGACCGCGCCAACGCGGACGACAAGGCGCGCCTGACCACCACGCGCGACCGGCTGCTGCAACTGACTGCCGACGCCGACAAAGCCACCCAGGCCCAGATGGCCGAGGCCACCGACCTGCTGCGCACCCTGCTCGAAGCGCCCGACCTGCACCAGGCCATCCACGACAATCTGCCGCGCATCGACGATCCGTTCCTGGCCGTGCTCCAGGTCAATATCGAGGCCGCCGAGAAGGCGAAGCGGCCCGACATGGCTCAGCGCCTGAACCAGATCAGCGACCTCATCGCCGCCGTCATGCAAGAGTCCGCGCCGCCCGAACTGCGCTTGGTCAACGAGCTTCTGCAGATGGAGAGCGACGAAGCCGCTGAGGCCGCTCTGAAAAGCCAGCCCGAAGTGATCACCCAAGAACTGCTCGACGCCCTGACCTACGTGGGCGACACGCTGCGCCAGCAGGGCCAGGCCGCCCTGTCCGAACGCATCGACAAGCTCCAGGCCGCCGCCATGGGCGAGTTGATGAAGGCCAACTGGTCGGCCAAGTAGCGGCCCGCCCAGGCGACTCAATGGACTTCACCATCGTCCGCGAAAAACTCGACCAGGCCGTCGCCCTGCTCAACGAGCAGCGCCTCGACGCCTGGCTCACCTTCACGCGCGAGACCTCGCTCACGCCCGACCCCTGCCTCGACCTAATCGCTGGGCTGGGCATGACCTGGCACTCGGCCTTCCTCATCTTCGCCAACGGCGAGCGACTGGCCGTGGTGGGCCGCTTCGATGTTGAAAACATCCGCAGCATCGGCGGCTACACCACCGTCATCGGCTACGACCAGAGCATCTGGCCGGCGCTCAACGCCGCCCTGGCCCATCACGACCCGCAGACCATCGCCATCAACTACTCCGAAAGCGACCCGGCTGCTGACGGCCTCACCTATGGCATGCGCCGCGCGCTGACTGCCGGATTGACCGGCACAGCTTACGCCGACCGGCTGGTCTCGGCCGAGGGCTACATCGCCGCGCTGCGCGGACGCAAGTCGGCCACCGAAGTCGCGCGCCTGCGGGCCGCCATCGGCAGCACCCAAAAGATCTTCGTTCGCCTGACCAAGTGGCTGCAGCCCGGCCGCACCGAGCGCCAGATCGCGGCCTTCGTGGACAACGCGCGCACCGCCCTCGGCCTCGACCCAGCCTGGGACGCGGCCTACTGCCCGGTCGTCAACGCCGGGCCAGACTCGGCCCCCGGCCACGCGCTGCCCGGGCCACTCAAGCTCAAGCCCGGCCACCTGCTGCATCTGGATTTTGGCGTCAAGCAGGCCGGCTACTGCGCCGACTTGCAGCGCAACTGGTATGTGCGCGCGCGGGGCGAGGTGCGCCCGCCTGCGCCGGTGCAGCACGCCTGGGCCGCTGGCTGGGCGGCGATCGAGGCCGGCGCGGCCGCCCTTCAGCCCGGTGTGGCTGGCTGGGAAGTCGATGCCGCCGCCCGCGCCGCGCTGGTCGCCGCCGGGTACCCTGAATACCAACACGCTTTCGGCCATCAGTTGGGCCGCATGACGCACGACGGAGCCACGCTGCTTGGCCCACGCTGGGAGCGCTACGGCAACGCGCCGCTCGGGCTCATCGAACCGGGGCAGGTCTTCACGCTTGAGTTGGGCGTAGCCGTGCCCGGCCATGGCTTCATTGGATTGGAAGAGGACGTCTTGGTGACCGCCCGCGGGCTAGACTGGCTTAGCAAGCCCCAGCGGCGGTTGTGGTTGCTCTAAGCGTAGGCCGCCATCGGCCGCGTGCCCCCCGCCTTCAGCTAGGAGTGAGCGAGCAAAACTGATGAATACTCCCGAAAAAAATAGCCAAACCGGTCTGGTCGTCGGCATCGTCGTCGCCGTCGTGGCCTGCCTGTGCTTGTGCCTGGCCGCCCTGGCCGCCACCGGCTACGCGTTCTTCCAGAGCACCGCCGCCTTCGCCACGCAGATCAGCAATTACCCCACGCCCGACGAGTTCCCAACGCCGTTTGATCTCGAAACGCCCACGCCCGAAGACCGTCCCACCCCCAGCGTAAACCTGACAGTCGTGCCCACCCCGGTCGCCAACAGCGGCGAAACTCTGAACGCGCTGGAAGCCGAGATCATCCCCGTCAGCAACCTGCGCGAAATCGCCACGCGCCTGCTCGGCATCCCCGACATTCCCGAAGTCGTCAACGCTGAGTCGCCCGACTATCCGGTCGGCACCACGCTGAGCTTTTTCGTTGACAACTCCGACACCGACGCCACTTTCAGCGTGGACGCCACACTGCTCTACAAGACCGAAAACGTCTACTTCTTCTCGGAGAACGGCGTGACGGTCGATGACGCCGCCCTGCGCGAGTTGGTGGACAACTTCCAGAACGAAATTTACCCCACTGACCGCGAGTTTTTCGGCAGCGAGTGGAACCCCGGCGTGGATAACGACCCGCACCTGTATATTCTGTTTGTTCGCGGCCTGGGCTCCTCGCTACTCGGCTACTATAAGTCGGCCGACGAATACTCGCACCTGGCGCAAGACCGGTCGAATGAAAAAGAGATTTTCTACATCAACGCCGACAATACCGGCCCCGGCGACAACACCTTGCCCAGCACCCTGGCCCACGAATTCCAGCACATGATTCACTGGTATCACGACGCCAATGAAGAAACCTGGATGAACGAAGGCTCATCGGTTCTGGCCGAGTTCCTCAATGGCTATACGGGCGACGGCTTCGACTACGCCTTCACCTCCAAGCCCGACTTGCAGCTCAACAGTTGGTCGTACGACCCGTCGTCCGACCCCGATGTCTTCGGCCACTACGGCGCGGGCTTCCTGTTCATGACCTATTTCCTCGACCGTTTCGGCCACGAGTCGACCCAGGCGTTGGTGGCCGACCCCAACAACGGCATGCGCGCTGTCGACGCCGTGCTGACCGCCGAGGGCCTCACCGACCCCATCACCGGCGCGCCCATCACCTCTGACGATGTCTTTGCCGACTGGGTCATCGCCAATTACCTGGGCGACGACTCGGTCGGTGACGGACGCTACGTCTATCACAATTACCCCGTCGCGCCGACTGTGGACTTTCCCGAAGACACGTTCAACCAGTGCCCGGGCGAAGTCGCCTCCGACGTCCACCAGTTCGCCACCGACTACTATGAGCTCGATTGCGGCGGCCAGGTCACGCTCACCTTCCAGGGCTCGCAGCAGGTGCAGGTCGTCGGCACTGAGCCCAACAGCGGCAGCAACTTCTTCTGGGGCCACCGCAACGACGAAAGCGACACCAGCCTCACCCGCGCCTTTGACCTCACCGGGCTAGACGCGGCCACGCTGACCTTCAACACCTGGTTTGAGCTCGAAGAGAATTGGGACTACGTCTACCTGCTCGTCTCGACCGACGACGGCGCCACCTGGGATATGGTGCAAACGCCCTCCGGCACCGACACCGACCCCGTCGGCAACAACCTGGGCTGGGGCTACACCGGCTTCTCCGGCGGCGGCAACTCCGGCGAATGGATCGAAGAGAGCATTGACCTGACGCCTTACGTCGGCCAGCCGGTCCTCATCCGCTTCGAGTACGTCACCGACGCGGCCGTCAACCTGCCCGGCTTCGTGCTCGACGACATCCGCCTCGACGCGGTCGGCTACTCGACCGACTTCGAGACCGACGAAGGCGGCTGGGACGGCCAAGGCTTCGTGCGCATGGATAACCTACTGGCGCAGGAGTTTATCATCCAGATCATCCACCAGGACGGCGCAACCACCGTGGAGCGCGTCCAGCTCGACGCCTCTAACCACCTGACCATGGACCTCGACTTGAGCGACGGCCCGGCCATCCTGGTCATCTCCGGCGTCACTCCCTTCACTACCGAGCTGGCCCCCTACCAGTTCGCCGTCACCCAGAACTAAGCACCGCCCTGCTCCCCTTCCGAATGAAAAACGCGCCCCCGGCCCAGTTGACGGCTGGGGGCGCGTTGCGTATAACTGGCCTTGTGGTTGTATTGTTCGTCAGCGGGTCGGCCGGGTGTCGCCCGACGCGCGCCAAATGGGGGGTAGCCTTGTCTCCAATCAAGCTGAGATGGTCGGCCTTGTGGCGGCTGGCAGC
This sequence comes from Anaerolineales bacterium, assembly GCA_038252885.1. GTDB lineage: Bacteria > Chloroflexota > Anaerolineae > Anaerolineales > UBA6663 > JADZEK01. Next base: position 4,962 of record JBBRZY010000366.1, read on the forward strand.
CGCCTTTTGCCTCATGGGGCTCCCTGCCACGCCGGCCGTCCACGCCGCCGAACCGTCGCCGCCGCCGCCCGACCCGATTGCCCGCCGCGACTTGGAACACCTTGTGTTGCCCGAAACGGCGACTGACCCCGGCCCGGCTGACGCGCCCGCCGCCGCGCAGGTGTTGCCGTGGACCCAGGTCGCGTTCCAGTCTTACCGGAACAACAATTGGGAAATCTACACCGGGAATGACGACGGCACGAACGAGCACCGCCTGACTGACAATGCCAAGAGCGATATTCAGCCACAGCTTCGGCGCGGCGACTTGCGGGCAATCTTCGCCTCCAACCGCGACGGCGACTACGAAATCTACGCCGTCAATTACGACGGCAGCGGCTTGCAACAATTGACCTTCAACAACACCGACGATGTTGGCCCCGTCTGGTCGCCCGACGGCGGCGCGCTGGCGTTCGAGTCTTACCGCGACGGGCAGGCCGAGGTCTACCGCATGAACG
>JBBRZY010000367.1:0-5440 GCA_038252885.1 Anaerolineales bacterium
CCAAGCCAGTCAAGGCCAGCAACTTCTTCGGCTTCTTCTTGAGTATCTCGTAGGTAAGCACATGCCAAGCTTACCTTATTTTCGATAGAGTCTATTGATATGTTCCAAGTCTAGGATGGCGAGAAACTGGGCTTCTCGGTGCGCCGTCACCGCATCCGCCGTGGGCGTGGCACTACTAGGCGACTGACAAGCCGCCAATAGAACCAACCCAACCACGAGCCAGCTAACCGTGCCGAGATGTCGTCTCAATCAAGCCTCGCTGCTCAACGCTACCGCCTAAGCATCGCGCGCATCGCCGCCACATAATAAGCACGGGCCGACCACATCGCTGCGACCGGCCCGGTAACCTACACTCAATTGTCCCCCAACGCCACCGCGCCTACTTCTTCCTCCCCGCCCCCGCCTTCCCCTTCCCGTTCGCCTTCACGGCCGCCTGCACCTTGCCGTTGCCGTTCCCGCTCAGCGCCGCCACCGGCGAGTACTTGGGGTCGAGATACTTCTTGAGGAACTGCCCGGTGTAGCTCTCCTTCACCTTGGCCACATCCTCGGGCGTGCCGGTCGCCACCACATAGCCGCCCCGGTCGCCGCCCTCCGGCCCCAGGTCAATCAGCCAGTCGGCCACCTTAATGATCTCCGGGTTGTGCTCAATGATCAGCACCGTATTGCCCTCGTCCGCGAAGCGCTGCAGCACCTCCACCAGCTTGTGCACATCGGCCGCGTGCAGCCCCACCGACGGCTCATCCAGCACATACAGCGTCCGCCCGGTCGAGCGCTTAGACAACTCCTTGGCCAGCTTGGTGCGCTGCGCCTCGCCGCCCGAGAGCGTCGTGGCCGGCTGCCCCAGCCGAATGTAGCCCAGCCCCACCTCATGCAGCGTCTGCAGCTTGCGCCGGATGCTCGGGTGCGCGTCGAAGTACACCAGCGCCTCTTCCACGCTCAGCGCCAGCACCTCGGCGATGTTCTTGTTCTTGAAGCGCACCTGCAGCGTCTCGCGGTTGAAGCGCGCCCCGTGGCACACATCACACGGCACAAAGATGTCCGGCAGGAATTGCATCTCAATCTGCACCTGCCCCTGCCCCTGGCAGGCCTCGCAGCGCCCGCCCTTCACGTTGAAGCTGAAGCGCCCGCTCTTATAGCCGCGCACCTTGCTCTCCGGCAGCCCGGCGAACAGCGTGCGGATCTCGTCGAACATGCCCACATACGTGCTCGGGTTACTGCGCGGCGTGCGCCCGATCGGGCTCTGGTCGATGTTGATGATCTTGTCGATCGCCTCGGTGCCTTCCAGCGCGCCGTGGCCGCCGGGGCGCTCGCGCGCGCCGTGCAGCACCTGCGCCAGCCGCTTATACAAAATCTCCACCAGCAGGCTGCTCTTGCCCGAGCCGCTCACGCCCGTCAGGCACACCAACATGCCCAACGGAATGTCCACATCAATGTCCTTGAGGTTATTCTCGCTCGCGCCCTTGATACTCAGGAACTTGCCGTTGCCCGGCCGGCGCTTCTTCGGCAGCTCGATCCGCTTGCGGCCCGACAGATACGCCCCCGTGATGGACTTCTTGTCCTTCAACAGTTGCGCCACCGTGCCCTCAAAGATCAGCTCGCCGCCCAACTCGCCCGCCCCCGGCCCCAGGTCCACAATCCAATCCGCCGCCAAAATGGTCTCGTCGTCGTGCTCCACCACCAGCAGCGTGTTGCCCAGGTCGCGCATGTTCTGCAGCGTGCGGATCAGCCGGGCGTTGTCGCGCTGGTGCAGCCCGATGCTCGGCTCGTCCAGCACATACAGCACGCCCATCAACTGCGAGCCAATCTGCGTCGCCAGCCGGATGCGCTGCGCCTCGCCGCCCGACAGCGTGGCCGCCGTGCGCCCCAGCGTCAGGTAGTCCAGCCCCACATCCACCAGGAACTTCAGCCGCGCTGAGATCTCCTTGATGATCTGCTGCGCGATCTTCTGCTGGCGCGCCGAGAAGCCGCCCTTCAGCTTGCCGGCCCACTCCAGCGTGCGCAGCACCGGCCAGCTCGTCACGGCGATGATGTTCACATCCGCCACCGTCACCGCCAGCGCCTCCGGCCGCAGCCGCTTACCATGGCAGGTCTCGCACGGCCGCTCCGACATATACTCGTTGATCTTCTCGCGGATGTAGTCCGAGGTGCTCTCTTCATACCGCCGGCGCAGGTTCGGGATCACGCCCTCATACGGCGTCTCCCACACCGCCTGCCGCCCGTCGCGGCTCTTGTAGTGGATGCGCACCTTCTCGCCGTTGGTGCCGTACAGCAGAATGTTGAGCTGCGCTTCGGTCAGCGTGTTCAGCGGCGCGTCCAGGTCAATCTTGTACTGCTGCGCCGCCGCCTCCAGCGCCTGATAGTAATAGCCGCCGCTCTCGATCGAGTTGCGCCACTCCATGGCCGTGATCGCGCCGCCGTTAATGCTCAGGCTGCGGTCCGGCACGATCAGGTCGGGGTCAATCTCCAGCTTCACGCCCAGCCCCTGGCAGCCGGGGCAGGCGCCGTGCGGCGTGTTGAACGAGAACGTGCGCGGCTCAATATCCGGCAGGCTGATGCCGTCGAACGGGCAGGCGAAGTTCTCTGAGTACAGCCGGTCCACCGGCGCGTCGGCGTTGCTGATGTCGGCGATGATGAGCGTGTTGCTGCCCAGCTTCAGCGCCGTCTCAATCGAGTCGGTCAGCCGGCTCTGGAACTCTTTGTATGTTTCGGCCCCCTCGCCCGCCTCGGCCTTGGCCGGGATCACCAGCCGGTCCACCACCGCCTCAATCGAATGCTGCTTGTAGCGGTCAAGCTCGATCTCCTCGGCCAACTCCAGCACGCGGCCGTTCACCCGCGCGCGCGTGAAGCCGCTCTTGCGCAGGTCTTCAAACACCGGCTGGTGGTGGCCCTTGCGCTCGCGGATCACCGGCGCCAGCACCAGCACCTTGCTGCCGGGCGCGTAGGCCAGGGCCGCGTCCACGATCTCCTCCGCCGACTGCGAGCGCACCTCACGCCCGCACACCGGGCAGTGCGGAGTGCCCACCCGCGCGAACAGCAAGCGCAGATAGTCGTACACCTCGGTCACCGTCCCCACCGTCGAGCGCGGGTTGCGGCTGACGCCCTTCTGGTCAATGCTCACCGCCGGGCTGAGGCCCTCGATGTGGTCCACATCCGGCTTCTCAAGCTGGCCCAGGAACTGCCGCGCATAGGCCGACAGGCTCTCCACATACCGGCGCTGGCCCTCGGCAAAGATCGTGTCGAACGCCAGCGACGACTTGCCCGAGCCGGACAGGCCCGTAATCACGACCATTTTGTCGCGCGGGATCGACACGGTGATGTTCTTGAGATTGTGCTCGCGCGCTCCGACAACAACGATTTTATCTTGAGGCATGGGGGTGACCTTCAAAAATGGACCAAAAGTTCTAGCCCATTATACCAAACGGCGACCGGCTATAAGCCCCCCGCACCGCCACTGAAGCAGCAGCGCCACGGAGACCAGCAGCTCCAGCGCATAGGCCGCCGCCGTTGCGGCTTGGACAGCCCAGCCAACCGCGATTCTACACCCCCGCCGACATCCTTTTGGTCTTTCGCGCTTCTTTGCCCTTCCCCCCGTTTTCCCTATTTCGCCGCCCGCGACTACAATCCGCGCCCAAGCATTCCCACACCCTGATCGGTCCAAGACGCCATGACCCTTTTCGTAAACCCAGACCGCCTGCGGGCCGACTTCGACGCCCTCTCCGCCATCGGCGCGATCAACGCCGACACCGACGCGCCCGGCGTCCATCGCCCGTCGCTCAGCCCCGCGCATCTGGCCGCCCGCCAATGGTTCCTGGCGCGCGCCGCCGCCGCCGGGCTCGAAACGCAGGTCGACTCGGCCGGCAACCACAGCGCCCGGCTGCGCGCCGCCCCCGCCGCCGCGCCCGCCCGCACGTTGCTGCTCGGCTCCCACCTAGACTCGGTCTTCAACGGTGGGCGCTTCGACGGCGCGCTCGGCGTGCTGGCCGCGCTCGAAACGCTGCGCACCGTGCAGGAGGCCGGCGTCGCCCTGCCGGTAGACCTGGAGGCGATTGACTTCACCGACGAAGAAGGCACGCTGGTCGGCGAGTTGGGCAGCCAAGCCCTGGCCGGCGCGCTCACCCCCGGCATGTTGGCGCAGCCGCGCGGCGGCCGGGCGGCGCTGGAGGCCGGGCTGGCCCGCGCCGGCCTGACCGAGGCCGAGCTATTCAGCGCCCGCCGCGACCCCGCCACGCTGGCCGGCTACCTCGAGCTGCACATCGAGCAAGGCCCGCGCCTGACCCAGAGCGCCATCGCCATCGGCGTGGTCACCGCCATCGTCGGCATCACCTCCTACCGCCTCACCTACACCGGCCGCGCCAACCACGCCGGCACCACCCCCATGGACGCCCGCCAAGACGCCGGCCTGGGCGCGGCCACCTTCACGCTCACCGCCCGCGAGATGGTCGTGCGCGACTTCCCCGGCTGTGCCCTCAACGTCGGGCAGATGCGGTTTGAACCAGGGGCCTTTAATATCATCCCTGGGTTAGCCGAGTTGGCGCTGGAGTTCCGCGCCCCGGACGACCAACGCCTGTCCGAGCTAGAAGACACGCTCCTCAGCCTGGCCAGCCTGGTGGCGCGCCAATCGGGCTTGCAGCTCGCGCTCGAGCCGCTGGGCGGCTGTGTACCCGCCCCCATGAGCGCCAGCGCCCAGGCCGCCATCACCGCCGCCGCCGACTCGCTGGCCCTCACGCATGTCGACCTGGTCTCCGGCGCGGGCCACGACGCCCAGGTGCTCGCACCCCTCACGCCCTCTGGCATGATCTTCGTGCCCTCGCGCGCCGGCATCAGCCACTCGCCGGACGAATTCACCGCTTGGGATGACTGCGTCAACGGCGCCAACGTCCTGCTGCGCGCCGCCCTCAAGCTGGCCGAGGACGCCTAACGCCGCGCGTTCCATGCTATCCTGCCCAGCATGACCAACCCGCTCACCGTCCTGCAACTGCCCGTCGGCCCGATCCAGACCAACTGCTACCTGGTGGCCGACCCCGCCACGCGCGACGCGGTGGTGATCGACCCCGGCGGCGAGGCCCCGCGCCTGCTGGCCGCGCTGGCCGAGCGCCAGTGGACCACCCGCGCCGTGCTGCTCACCCACGCCCACTTCGACCACCTGGGCGCGGTGGCCGAAGTCGTGGCCGCCACGCATGCGCCCTTTGGCCTCCATCCGTTGGAGCTGCCCCTCATGCGCCAGCGCGGCGGCGCGGCCCTGTTCGGCCTGGACGTGCCTGCCTGCCCTGAGCCCGATTGGCTGCTGACCCCCGGCCAGCCCGTCAGCGCCGGCAGCCTGCGCTTTGACGTGCTCTTCGTCCCCGGCCACACGCTCGGCCACGTCGCCTTCTACAGCGCGCCCGGCGGCGTGGTCTTCAGCGGCGACGTGCTGTTCGAGCAGGGCATCGGCCGCACCGAC
>JBBRZY010000368.1:0-5431 GCA_038252885.1 Anaerolineales bacterium
AACTCGGTTGACTTCTGGTCGCGCGATCATCACGGCAGCGTCGGTGAATTAATCGCCGCCATGAATCATCCGGACACGTCAGCCAACAGCATGCGGGAACGTATGATCCAAACTTATCGTGATCTGCCGTTTGAGCAGGCCGACGTCAGCTTGCGCGGTCATGCGGTTGAGTGCCGGGTGTACGCCGAAGACCCGGCGAATTCGTTTTACCCCTCCAGCGGGCCGCTGCTGCGCTTCGACGCGCCGCGCGGCCCCGGCGTGCGGGTGGATGCGGGCTTCGAGAGCGGCGACACGATTAGTTCCTATTACGACGCGCTGCTGGCGAAGATCAGCGCGCACGGCGGCACGCGGGCCGAGGCGATAGCGCGGGCCGACGCGGCGCTGGCGAGCACTGTGATCCTGGGCGTGACGACCAACCTGGCGTTCCTGCGGGCGCTGTTGGCGCACCCCGAATTTGTCGCCGCCTCGGCCACGACGCAGTTGATTGACACGCAATTGGCAGGCTGGCAGCCAGCAGAGGCGCCCAATGTGGCGCTGATCGCCGCGGCGCTGGCCGACCACCTGGGGCTGATGGCTGAAGCTGCACCAGCCGCGAATGCCGCGCCGGTGGTGGCAGACTTTGATCCGTGGCGGCAAGCAGACGGCTTTCGGCTGGGGGGGCGCTGACGATGGAGTATCGCTACGAAGTCGGCGGCGCGGTTGTGAGTGTGCGCGTGGAGCGCACGGGGGCGGGCTATGACGTGACCGTGGACGGGCAGACGTATGCGGTGCGCGTGCCGTGGCAACGCCCCGGCGGCTTGCTGCTGGAAGTGGACGGCCAGCCTCAGCAGTGGGCGCAGGTGGCGGCGCAGGGGGCGCAGCGCTGGGTGGCGCTGCCGGGGGCCGAGGCGGCGGGGCCGTTTGAGCTGGCGGTGCCGGTGGCCGCGCGGCGCCGCCACGGGGCCGCCGCCGGACTGGGCGCGCTGACGGCGCAGATGCCGGGCGTGGTGCGGCAGGTGCTGGTGGCGGCGGGCGAGGCGGTGGCGCGCGGGCAGGCGCTGGTGGTGCTCGAAGCGATGAAGATGGAGATCCGCGTGACTGCGCCGAGCGCGGGCGTGGTGCGGCGCGTGGCGGTGAGCGTGGGGCAGGCGGTGGAGCGCGGGCAGACGCTGATTGATGTGGAGGCGGCCTAAGCTCAGCCAGAAATCTTGGTGATCGGCCACTCCAGCGTCTCGAGGCGGCGGACGAAGTGCAGTAGCGGCGGGAGGGCGGGCAGGGTCAGGCCGTGCGGCGCGGCCATGGTGTTGGCTTTGATCTCGGCCTCGGCGGGTTGCAGCGGCCAGGGGGCGTGGTGGATCTCGCCGCGAAAGACCTGGTGGGCGCGGGTGACGGTGTAGAGGCAGTAGCGCTCGGTCAGCCAGCTTTCGAGCGTGCCGCGCTGCGACAGGTAGGCCGCGCCCGTTGGCTGGTAGCGGGCTTGAAACTCGGCCGGCGGCGCGCCACGATGGGTGCGGTAGCTGTGATAGTCAAGTGCGTCGCCGGTGTGCGTCAGCTTCATGCGAGCGTTGAAATACGGCAGTTGGTACCAGCGCCGCGCGATTTCCACCGCCACCGGGTTGGCGGCGTCCAGGCTGAAGAAGTAGACCCCCGGCTGATCGCGCACGCGCACGTAGGTGCGCACATTCAACTCCAAGAAGTGTGACAGCCACGGCACCGGAAAGGTGAGGCGCGGGAAGACGCGCGTCATGCCGAACGGCACCACGCCCAGCCAGGCCTGGCCATCGTAGAGGTCAAGCTCCAACTCGGGCGGCACCACGCGCCGCAGCGCCTCCACCGGCACGGGCCAGTGGGCGAAGAGCAGGTCATACCAGACCTGGGTCATGGCCCACGGGCCGGCGGGCAGCGGGTAGGGGCGGTGGGCCGTTTGTTGGAGCAAGTGTTTGAACATGGGATGGCCTGGGCGGGTCGGTTAAAACAATGCGCCCGCAGAGACAGCCGGCGGCTGCGGTGCGGGCGCAAAACTTGGCTGGGGATGAAGGATTCGAACCTCCACAAACACATCCAGAGTGTGTCGTCCTGCCATTAGACGAATCCCCAGAGCGCGGGGGATTGTACCATAAGGCACGGAGGCCTGTCTATGGCGCGGTGCGGCGGTGTTTTCACGCGGCGGGCGAACCCCGGCCGGTCGGCCGCCGCGTTAGGAACTTGTCGGGCGGCCCCCAGGGCCGCCCGCTTCGGTGGAGGCCAATCCGGCGGCTAGCTGGCCCACTGTTCAATCGCGTGGAGGGCCTGGCGGTACTTGTTGAGGGCAACCGTGAGGTCTTGCGGGCTCGCCGTGGCGGCCAGCATATCCTTGCCATCGGCCCAGAGCGCCAGGGGCGTGACCAGGGCTTTGGGATCGTTCTTGCCGCCACCCGCACCAATGGTGCCCAGCGGCACGGTGAGCGGGCGGCTGGCATCTTGAATGCCATCGTTGAAGGTCGCGCGGGTCGGTGTCTGTTCGACCTTTTTGATAAAGGCCTGGCCTTTGGTCACATTGCGCTTGATGGCCGCCAGGTTGGTGCTGAAGGTCAGGAGCGCCAGCTCATCGCGCTTGTCATTGAAATCGGTCAGCGTGATCTTCTGGATCAACGTTATCTGGTGCAGCAGGCCCTTCTCAATGGCGTCGGCGGCGGCTTTGGCCGTGGTGGACAGGCCCTTGTTGGCCTTGGTGGTAGCGGCCTTGGCCGCGGCGGCTTTGATGGCCTTGATGGCGGCCAAGACGACGGTGGTGTGGTTTTTGGCTACCTGCCGGGCGGCATCGTAGTGCTCGGGCTTGTTGAAGATGACCGGGTTGGTCAACTGGCCGGCGGCCGTGGTCGCATCGAGGGCCGCAAATTTAATCTGCCCCCAGGCCGCGGCGGCCTTGATCAGTTCGGCGCCCAGGCCCGTTTTCGTCTTGGATTTGGCCTTATCGAGAAAACTCTTCTTCTTTTGCCAAGCCTTGTCGGTCAGATTCGCGGGCCAGGCGGTGTTGAAGGTGATGCGCATGGTTGTCTCCTGTTGGCTATCAAACGGCGGTTACGCAAGCAACGCGATTAGGTTTATCACACTTGTCGGAGACTACCTGACCTCTAACGCATGTGATGCTGACAAACCACGCTGATTTTTGGATTCTAGTCTGTCTGTAGGGGGAGTCAAATGCGGCGGTGACTTCGGGAGCAAGTTGGAAACAGACTGGGCAGGCGGCAACGTCGAGACAGGTTCTCACCGCAATTTGAGGTTGTAATACTTTGTATCTGACCGAAGGAAATTTTTACCAGGGGGTAGGTGGGCAAGCCCACCTACCCCCTGGTAAAAATTTCTGGCTTGCCCAAAACGGCAGCGGCCCTAAGGGGCGTGTAAACCCGCTGGGTGCAGGGAACCGCGGGCCTGTAAGTCAATCACCCGGGCGGCGAGTCCGCGGAATAGCCTGACCCAACTCTTAGCGCTGGCGTCGACGGTTCAGAGGTTTTGGCCCCCAAACTGAAATGCCCACGGTGACTGGGAGGACTGGCGACTACCCGTAAGCGAACGGGTGGGGGCGGGGCGGGCCAGACCGCACGTAAGCGGTGTGTTACGCGGCGGCGGCGAGTTGGTTTTCGGCGTAGTGCAGCCGCGCCAGCACTTGCTCGCGGCCGACGATGGCCATGGTCTCGAACAGCGGGGGGCTAACCGGCTGGCCGGTGACGGCCACGCGCAAAATGCCGAACAACTGGCCCGGCTTGAGGCCCAAGGCTTCGGCCAGCAGGCGCAGGCGGCCCTCCAACTCGGCGTGGTTGAAGCCGGCGGTCGCCAGATCGTTAATGAGGGTGGTTGCCTGGCGCAGCGCGTCGAGGCACTGGGCGGCGGTCAGGCCCTTGGCCAGTAAGTCGTTAGCGCTGGGCTGCGGCGCCGGGCGGAAGAAGAAGCCGGCCATCTCCACGGCGTCGTCGAGCGTGACGATGCGCTCGCGGATGAGCGGGGCGACGTGCAGCAGCGTGGCTGGGTCGGGGTGCAGGCCGGCCTGCTCTAAGAACGGGCGCACGCGCTGGGCCAGGTCGGCCGGCTCCAACTGGCGCAGATACAGGCCGTTGAAGTAATCGAGCTTCTCGTAGTTCACGCGCGCGGCCGAGGGGGTCAGGTGGTCGAGGCTGAAGCGCGCTACCAACTCATCCAGCGGCAGCAGGGTCTCCTCGGCGCCGAAGCTGGCCCCCATCAGCGCGATCCAGTTGAGCACGGCCTCGGGCACATAGCCCAGGTCGCGCAGGCCAAGCACAAAAATCGACTGCTCGGAAGTCGCGTCGCGCTTGCTCATCTTGCCCTTGCCGGAGGGCTTGAGGAAGACCGAGAGGTGTACCCACACCGGCTCGGGCCAGCCAAAGGCGCGCACGATGAGCACATGCAGCGGGAAGGTGCCCAGCCACTCGGAACCGCGAAAGACGTGGGTGATGCCCATCAGGTGGTCATCGACCAGCGCGGCCAGGTGGTAGAGCGCAAAGCCGTCGCTCTTGACCAGGATGTAGTCGTCAATTGTGCGGTTGTCGACGGTGATGTCGCCGCGCAGGTAATCATGGGCGGTGGTCGTGCCGGTCGGCGGCGTCTTGAAGCGGATGACGTGACGCTCACCGGCGGCGGCGCGGGCTTCAGCCTCGGCCGGGGGCAGGGCGCGGCACAGCCCATCGTAGTGAGTCGACTCTTTGGCGGCCATCTGCGCGGCGCGGACCTGCGCCAGCCGTTCGGGTGTGCAGAAGCAGCGGTAGGCGTGGCCGGTAGCGACAAGTTGGTGCGCGTGCTGGAGGTAGAGGTCTTTGCGCGCGGTCTGGTTGTAGGGCGCGTGGGGGCCGCCGATGTCGGGGCCTTCGTCCCACTGGATGCCGAGCCAGTGCAGGGCTTCGATCAACTCAGTTTGGGCCTCGGGCGTATTGCGCTTCTGGTCGGTGTCTTCGATGCGCAAGACAAATTGCCCGCCGGTCTGGCGGGCAAATAGGTAATTATAGAGGGCGGTGCGCGCCCCACCGATGTGAAAGTGGCCGGTAGGGCTGGGGGCCATGCGGACGCGGGCGGGATTCACGGGCTAGAACTCAATTGTTTTCTGTCTAAGGATGACCGACTCGACCAGGCCGATGCCGAACAAGAAGGTCCACAGGGCGCTGCCGCCGTAACTGACGAACGGCAGCGGCAGCCCGCTGACCGGCAGCAAGTTCATATTCATGCCGATGTTGAAGAAGCTTTGGTAGAGGATGACGGCGCCAACGCCGTAGCAGATGTAGCTGCCGAATGGGTCGCGCGCTAACTGGCCGGCGCGGAAGATGCGATAGATGATGAAGGCCAGCAGCAGGATGACGATCAGCGCGCCCAGGAAGCCGAACTCGTTGGAGATGGCCGAGAAAATGAAGTCGGTGTGGCGCACTTTGAGGAAGCGCAACTGCACCTGGCTGCCCTGGCCGTAGCC
>JBBRZY010000369.1:0-5425 GCA_038252885.1 Anaerolineales bacterium
CTTATAGCCTCGACGGCCCGGCCACGCTCGAGCGCCTGGTGAAAGACCACGGCGTCAGCGGGCTGCGGATGCAGGGGCGGATTAGCAAGCTAGGCCCGCTGGACGACCCGGCCACCACGCCGCTGTGGGCCAAGGCCGCCGACCTCGACCTGACCGTGGACGTGAACGCCACCCACGCCGAGTATCCGCAGGTGGCGCGGCGGGCCGAGCAGTTTCCGAAGCTGCGGCTGCTGCTCGACCACAGCGGTTACATTTCGGGTGACCTCGCGCCCGCCAAGCCAACGGTCGCGCCGGTGACCGATATGGCGCGCTACCCGAATGTGTATGCCAAGCTGACCTTCTTGGGCCTGGCCACCCAACAGCCCTACCCGTTTGAAGACGCGCACTGGATGGTGCGCGCCATCGTGGACGCGTTTGGGGCGGAGCGCTGTTTGTTCGGCACCAATTTTCCCAAGGTGCAGTACGACCCCACCTGCACCTACGCCCAGACTGTCGAGTTGTTCACTGAGAAGCTGCCGCTGACGGCGACCGAGCGCGCCTGGATTTTGGGCGACACGGCCGCGACGCTGTGGCGTTGGGGTTAGTGGGCCGGCCGCCCACCGGCCGCCTCGGCTGCGAGTTAGACTTGAGGCCGAGTGAGTGTCAGGACGGATGTGACGCGCGGGCGGTGGGCCGGCGGGTGCGCCATGGCGCTGTGCTTGAGCCTAACGCTATGCCTGGGCAGCGCCCTGTCCGCAGCGGTCTGCGTCGAGTCGCCCACCCTGCATGGTTCGGTTGACTACGTCTATGCCTGCGCCGGGGTCAACTTGAACGGGCGCTTCCGTTTTGGCTATGCCTACGCCTCGAACCTGACCACGCTGACACCGGTGTACGACGTCCTGTCTGACCGAGTGTGTGGGTACTATCCGCGGCCGCCCTTCTTGGCCCTAGAAAGCTATCGGATTTATCAACCGTGATCGCTACCGCACTGCCGCGCCGCCGCCTGGGGCGCACGCCGCTCGAGCTTTCGAGCCTGGGCCTCGGCGGCTGGCTGGGGCTGCTGCCCACACCGCCGGCCACCCGCGCCCCCGATGAGGCGTGGAACGCGCACTCACCCGACGAGTCCGCCAACGTGCAGGCCGCGCTGGAGGCCGTGCAGTTGGCGGTGGCCGCCGGAGTCAACTATTTTGACACCGCGCCCATGTACGGCAGCGGCGCGGCCGAGCGCTACCTGGGCCTCGGCTTGAAATCGCTGTCGCCGGCCGAGCGCACGGGGGTGTACGTGTCGACCAAAGTCGGCTGGCACCCGCAGCGGCAACACCAATACGACGCCGAGTCGGTCCGCTGGTCGCTCGAACAAAGCCTGGCGGCGCTGGGCACCGGCTACCTCGACCTGGTCCACATCCACTATCCGTTGACCGACGCGCACATGGACCAGATCATGGGGCCGGGCGGCGCAGTCGAAGCGCTGGAGCAGTTGAAGGCCGAGGGCGTGGTGGGGGCCATCAGCCTGGGCTCGCGGCCGCACCGCTTCATGCGGCGCGCGATTGAGAGTGGGCGCTTCGACGCGGTGATGACCGTCTACGATTACACGCTGATCCGCGCCTCGGCCGGGCCGATCATCGCGCTGGCCGTCGAGCACGGGGTGGGCGTGATCAATGGCTCGCCCTACGTCGGCGGGCTGCTGGCCGGGGGCGATCCCGCGCTGGCTGCTGCGCGCCGGCCGCCCGATTTGCCGGGCGACCTGGAGCGGGCGCGCGTGCTCTGGCGCTGGGCCGAGGCGCGCGGCCTCGATCTGGGCGCTATCGCCGTGCAGTTCAGCCTACGCCAGCCGCAGATCGTCTGCACGCTGGTAGGCCCGCGCGACGCGGCCGAAACCGCCGCCAACCTGCGCCACGCCACCACGCCGCTGCCCGAGAGCGTGTGGGCCGACCTGGACGTGCTGCTTAATATTTTGGGGCCGTGGACGCCGGGGGGCGAGGCCGGCGTGCTAGCCTAGCCCACGCAAGAGGATAGACGTATGAATATCAACGCCATCAAACAAGCTCTGGCCACGGTCGTGGCGATCCCGGTGACGCCGTTCGACGCGACCGGCGCGGTGGATTATCCGGCCTACCGGCGCGTGATCGAGCGCTTGATCGAGGGCGGCATCAGCGTGCTCACGCCCAACGGCAACACCAGCGAGTTCTACTCGCTGACGCCCGACGAGAGCAAGCGCATTTTGGAGGCCACGCTGGAGGCTGCCGCCGGTCGCGCGCTGGTGCTGGCCGGCGTGGGCCACGATGCCATCTCGGCCGGCCGCGCGGCGCGCCACGCCCAGCAGGCCGGGGCGCAAGCCGTGATGGTGCATCAGGTCGTGCACCCCTTCCGTTCGACCGAGGGTTGGGTCGCCTACCATCGCCAGATCGCCGAGGCCGCGCCCGATGTGGCGCTGGTGCCCTACATCCGCGACGGCGGCCTCAACGCGGCGGCGCTGAGCGCGCTGCTAGACGCCTGCCCGACCGTGGCGGCCGTGAAATACGCGGTGAATGACTCGCTGCTGTTCAGCACAGTGGCGGAGGCCGTGGGGCTGGAGCGCATCACCTGGATCTGCGGCGTCGCCGAGGCCTGGGCGCCGTTCTTTTGGGTGGGCGGGGCCAGCGGGTTCACTTCCGGTCTGGCCAACGCCAACCCCACGCTGTCGGTCGACCTGCTGCGCTGCCTGAACACGGGCGACCTCGCCAGCGCGCGGCGCGTGTGGGCGCTGGCCGCGCCGTTCGAGGCGCTGCGGGCGCGGCGCAGCAACGCCAACAATGTCTCGGTCATCAAAGAAGCGCTGGCCCAGCTCGACATCTGCGACCGCCGCGTGCGCCCGCCGATCTCCGAGCTGCCCGACGCCGAGCGCGCCGAGGTCAGCGCCATCCTGTCAACCTGGGAGCTGGCCATCCCGGCCGGCCACTAAGCGCCATCATTAAGGGGCTATCATGAAAATCGACCGCGTTCAACTGCTACCCATCATCACCCCGCGCGATACGGGCGTGACCAACCAGCACATCATCGTGCGGATCAACACCGCCGACGGCGCGACCGGCTGGGGCGAGATGAGCGACCTCTCGCACCTGCCGATGCACCAAATTGACTGGCCCGAGTTGGAAAAACAACTGGGCGCGCTGCTGGTGGGCCAAGACCCGAACAACCGGCTGCAACTGGAAGATAATTTGCTGCGGGCCTTCCCCGAGGAGACCTACAAATACAGCCGGAGCGGCTCGGTGCGGCAGGGCGTGGAGGCGGCGCTGCTCGACCTGTTGGGCCGCGTGCAGGGCGTGCCGGTGCACCAACTGCTGGGCGGCCAACTGCGCGACAAGATCAAAGTCTGCTTTCCGTTCTTCGCCATGCGCAGCGTGGCGCAGGCCGAAAAAAACCTGGAGCGCTTAAAGGCCAAGCGGGCCGAAGGCTTCGACCTGATTCGCGTCTATGTCGGCGCGAACCCGGAGGCCGATGAGGCTTTTCTGAAAGGCGTGGCCGAGCAGTTCGCCGGGCAGGTCGCGATCAAAAGCCTGGACTTCTCGAACGCGCTCGATTGGCGGCGGTGCTGGAAGCTCACCCAGCGCTACGCCTCGATTGTGGACTTCATGCTGGTCGAGAGCGTGGCCCCGGCCTTTGATCTGGACGGCCTGGCCGAGTTCCGCCGGCGCAGCCAGTGGCCGGTGTCGGAGCACGTGGCGCACTTATTCCACGGCTGGCAGTTGCTGTCGCATGGCAGCGTGGACATTCTCAACATCTCGCCCTACCTGCTGGGCGGGCTCACCGCCTGCCTGCGCTTGGTCACGCTGGCCGAGGCCGCCCGCTGCGGCGTGCTGATTGGCACCACGCAGGAACTCAGCCTGGGCACGGCCGCCATTGCCCACCTGGGCGCGGCCGCGCGCGTGCTCGATTATCCGTCTGACTGCACCGGCCCCAAGCTCTACACGGCCGACATTACGCAGAAGCCGGTGCAGTACGAAGGCGGCTACTTGCAAGTGCCCACCGGGCCGGGGCTGGGCATAGAGGTGGATGAGCAATTGCTGGCCGAACTGGGCGGTCAGGGCCACTGGTCGTTCGGCACCAACTTCGCGGCGGCGCGCGACCGCACGCCCACCTAGGCCACACTTCAACGCTACTCAACCATGAACACAGGAGCGCCCATGTCTGAGACCACCCCCCTGACTCTGCCCCGCCGCCGGCTGGGCCGGTCGGGGTTTGAGCTGTCGGTCGTCGGGGCCGGCGGCTGGATCGGCATGAAGTTCGACGCGCAGAAGCAGGCGCGAACCCCCGAGTGGGGCGGCGTGACGAGCGACAACGCGCTCAAAGAAGCCACCTCGATTGCCACTGTGCGGCGGGCAATTGAACTGGGCATCAACTACTTTGACACCGCCCCGATGTACAGCAGCGGCGAGACCGAGCGGGTGCTGGGGCTGGGCCTGCGGGCGTTGAGCAAAGCCGAGCGCGCGCAGATTTTCGTCTCCACCAAGGTCGGCAATCACCCCGAGCGCGTCGCGCAGTACGACACCGACTCGATTATGTGGTCCTTGGAGCAGAGCCTGCGCAAGCTGTACACCGACCGCATCGATATCGTGCACATCCACGACCCGCAGACCGATGCGCACATGGACCAAATCCTGGGGCCGGGCGGCGCGACCGAGACGCTCGAAACGCTCAAGCGCCAGGGCGTGGTCGGCGCGATCAGCCTGGGCGTGATGACCCACCGCTTTCTGCGGCGCGCGATCGACAGCGACCGGTTTGACGCCATCCTGCCGTCCTACGACCACACGCCCATCCGCAACTCGCTGGCCGGCCTGATTGACCACGCCGCCGCGCACAACGTCGGCGTGATCTACGGCTCGCCTTACCTGGCCGGGCTGTTGGCCGGGCTCGACCCCGACGAGGCCGCCAAGCGCCGACCGGCCGACCGGCCGCTCGACCTGGCGCGCGCGCGGGCGCTGTGGCAGTGGGCCAACGCGCGCGGCCTCGACCTGGGCGCGATCGCCATGCAATACAGCCTGCGTAACCCCAACATCACCGTGGTGCTGGCCGGCCCGCGCGACGTGGAAGAGGTGGAAGCCAACGTGCGCCACGCCACCACGCCCCTGCCCGCCGGCCTGTGGGACGAGCTAGACGCTTTTATTGCCACGCTCGGCCCGGCCGCGCCCGGCGGCGAAGTGGACCCGGTCAAGTAGACGCACTGATGGAGAAGTTTCTGCCGCTCGACCTGCACGCCAACGCCAACGCCGGCCCCGCCACTGGCGGACAGATCGCCGGCTTCAGCCACGGGCGCGTGCGGTTCTGGGGCATCCCCTTTGACTTGACCGACCCGGCGGCGAACGGCGGCTTGGGCTGGATCGCCCTCGGTCCGGCCGCCGGTGGCGCGTCCACCATCACGATCACGCTGCCCACCCCGGTGACGGCCGGTGGCCTGGTGGTGGCACAC
>JBBRZY010000370.1:0-5424 GCA_038252885.1 Anaerolineales bacterium
CCCGGCATCCATTTCACCATCGGCTCGACCACCATTGACAATCCCTTAGAAATTCGCCAAGGCCTCGATTTGCGGGGCGGGCTCCAAATTTTGCTCGAAGCCGATGTGCCGGCCGGCACTGTGATCGAAGCCGCCAACATGCGCGTCGCCAAGGAAATCGTCGAAAGTCGCGTCAACGCCCTCGGCCTGACCGAGCCAGTGGTGCAAGTCTCCGGCGACCGCCGCATCCTGGTTGAACTGCCCGGCATCACCGACCCCGAGCAAGCCATCGCCACCCTCAAAGAAACCGGCCTGCTAGAATTTGTGGACGTGGGCGCCAACCCGCCCCCGGTCGGCACCGTGCTCGACACCGACTGCCTCGACCCCTCCAAGGTCGACTGCGCCAACCCCACCGGCCTTCTCCCCACGCCCGCGCCCACCGCCGTCGTCACCGATACTTCGGCGATCACGCCCACGGCGCCGGCCAGCCCCACTTCTTACTTTCACACCATCATGACCGGTGTGGCCATCGCCAACGCCACCGTCGGCACGGCCAACGGCCAGGTCACCATCAACTTCACCCTCACCGACGACGGCGCGCGCATCTTTGGCGCGCACACCACCGCCAAGGCCGGGCAATACCTGGCCATCGTGCTCGACAAGACCGTCATCTCCGCCCCGCGCATCAACAGCGCCATCACCAGCGGCAGCGGTAACATCACCGGCAACTTCACCATCGCCTCGGCCAACCAGTTGGCGCTGCAACTGCGCTACGGCTCGCTGCCCGTGCCGCTCAAGGTCGTCCAGTCGCAAGAGATCGGCGCGACCCTTGGGCAAGACTCCATCCGCCGCAGCGCCATCGCCGGCATCGTCGGCATCCTGGTCGTGGCGGCCTTCATGCTGCTCTACTACCGGCTGCCGGGCGCCATTGCCGTCGTGGCCCTGGCGATTTACGCCGTGCTCACCTTTGCGCTGTTCATCCTCATCCCAGTCACCCTCACGCTGCCGGGCATCGCCGGTTTCGTGCTGTCGGTCGGCGTGGCGGTTGACGCCAACATCCTCATCTTTGAGCGCATGAAGGAAGAGCTGCGCGGCGGCAAGAGCCTGCGGGTGGCCGTCGACGCCGGCTTCCGGCGCGCCTGGCCGTCCATCCGCGACTCGAACATCTCGACCCTCATCACCTGCCTCATCCTGTACTACTTCGGCAGCGCCTTTGGGGCCAGCATCGTCAAAGGCTTCGCCCTGACCCTCGCCCTGGGCGTCGGCGTCAGCCTGTTCACCGCCATCGGGGTTACCCGCAACATCCTGCACCTGGTGCTCGATCGGGTAGATTTCTCGACCCGGCATGGCCTGTTCGGTATCTAAGAGGCAACGGAGCAGCTATGCTTGACATCGTCAAACGCCGCTATTGGTATTTTCTGTTCTCGCTTCTCATCATCATCCCCGGCACCCTGGCGTTGATCGCCTGGGGCTTGCCGCTCGCCATTGACTTCACCGGCGGCTCGCTGGTCGAGTTGAAGTTTGAGCAACCGACCGCCCCGGTCAGCGCCGACGCCATCGACGCCGCCTACGCCGCCCACGACTTCGCCGACACCGCCATCCAAAACGCGACCAACAACGTCTTTATCATCCGCAGCAAGACGCTGACGGCCGAAGCGCAAGCCGCCATCCTGGCGGACCTTCAGGCGCAGTTTGGCCCCGTCACGGTGCTCACCGCCACCACCGTCGGCCCCAGCGTGGGCGCCGAGATCGCCCAGAGCGCGGCGCTGGCCGTGGGCGCCGCCGCCGTGGGCGTGCTGCTCTACATCGCCTTCGCCTTCCGCGGTGCGGGCGCGGCCCACGCCTTCCGCTACGGCGTGGCTGCCATCATCGCCATGCTGCACGACGTCCTGGTGGTGCTCGGCTCGGCCGCCATCTTCGGCCACTTCTTCGGGTGGGAGGTGGATGCGCTCTTTCTCACCGCGCTGCTGACCGTGGTCGGCTTCTCGGTCCACGACACCATCGTCGTGTTCGACCGCATCCGCGAGAACCTGGTGGTCTTCCGCCGCCTCGACTACGAGACGGTCGTCAACCACAGCATCGTGCAGACGCTCGACCGTTCGATCAACACCCAGCTCACGGTCATGTTCACGCTGCTGGCGCTCACGCTCTTCGGCGGCGAAACCATCCGCCACTTCGTGCTCACCCTGCTCATCGGCGTGCTCTCCGGCACCTACTCATCCATCTTCAACGCCGCCCAACTGCTGGTGGTGTGGGAGAACCGCGAGTGGGAAACCTGGTTCCGGCGCAAGAAGCCCGGCAAACCAGCCACGGCCTAAGCCGCACTGCAAACCAAAAAAGGGTCGGACCACTGAGTGGCCCGACCCTTTTGCTTGGTAGTGCCGACGGCCGAGGCCGCTAGCGTCTAATGAAGGGCAGCGCGATGCGGGTGCCGATGAAGAAATTGATCGTGTTCGAGTCGCCGCCGCCCGGCGCCACGTTGCGCACCTTGATCGGCCGCGGCCCCGAAACCACGATGTAACCCGATGGCACCGTCACGGTCAGGCGGTTGCCGGTCGCGGCGGTGGGGGTCAGGATGAGGCCGTTCCAGAGCACCTGCGAGCTGCTCACAAAGTTCACGCCCGACAACACCAGGTTGAAATTCGGCCCGCCCGGCGTGCGGCTGCCGGGGTTAATGCCGGTGAGAATTGGCACCGGGTTGTTCGCGCCGGCGTTGCCGATCACCTGGAACAGCAAGTCATAGTTTTCTGAGTTGGTCGGCTGGTCACACGTGGCCACCCGCGGCAGGAAAATTAAGCAGTGCTTGCCATACGCGTCGCCCGGCTGCTTCCAAACCGAGCCGTTAAGCACCTTGATTTCCTTCTCGTACCAGCTCCACTGGCGGCCAGTAGCCAAGAAATCGGGCTTGTAAGCCTGGGCCGAGAGCCAGTAACGCCCTGGCCCAACGATCAGCGGCGGCGAGAGCGACACCGTAAAGTCGCCCGTCGCCAGGCCCGTGATCTGGGCGCTCGGCACGGTCTGGCTAATCAGCAGCAGCCCCGGCTGGTCGATATTGTTCGAATAGACTTGGATCAACAAGGAGGTGACAACGCTATTGCCCGTGCCGCCCTCGTAAGTGCCATGCAAGTTGACCTGCGTGATTTGCCAGGGCGTGGAGCCGGTGTTCTCAAAATCATCGGCCGCCTGGCTGCTGTAAGTGGAAAATAGAGGCTCGAACTTCGAGGACGCCGTGGTGCCGCCGTTCGTGTTTCCGGCGGCGGTCTGCGCCCACAAAACGGCGTCTGGGCTGGCGGGCGCAGCCACAGCGACGCCTACGGAACTGGCCTGCGCCCCCATTGGCCCCGTGGCCAGCATAGCGGCCATCAAGAGCGCGCTGCCCCCCCACCGGGCCAAACGATTTGGTAGATTCGGCATAGTTCTTTTCCTCTGGACTACGGCAACCTGCCTAACCATTTTATAACACAAAGGGGCCGCAAGCAATGGTCGGCGGCTGGCGAATTAGGCCCGCAGTTCCGGGGCTTTAGCGTCCCGCCATCCACAGCGCGAAGTCTTTGCCGTACAGGTAGATTGTCAGCGCCCCCAACACCAGGAACGGCCCATACGGCATGGCGCTGTGCGGCGTGTAACGGCGGCGCACAACCTGCACCACAATGTAGACCAGGCTGTACATCCCCCCGACGAGGATCGCCAGCGTGAGCGCTAACAGCACCCCCGGCCAGCCCACCGCCAGCCCCACCAGCCCGGCCAGGTTCACATCGCCGCCGCCAAAAGCCACCTCGTCCAGCGGCTGTCCGCGTAGGCGCATCATCGCGCGCGAGTACAGTTCTGCCAGCAGAAAAATACCGAGGGTAATCAAATAGCCTGCCAGCCCGCCGGCCGCAGTCTTCAGCAGGCCCGCCAGTACCCCCTCAAGTGACTGCGCCGCCGCGTGGCCCGGCAGCACCACCCCCGCCACCGCCGTCACCAGCGCCACCGGCCAAATCACGACCCACAAGATCAGCCGGTGCTCGACGTCTATGACTGTCACCAGCAGCAGTCCCAGCACCAGCACCAGGGCTGCCAGGTACACTGCCGCCGTCTCAGCCAGCGGCGCACCAGCGCGGGCTGCCCAAAACCACAGGTAAGCGGTAATGACCCCCGCCGCCAGCTCCATCACCACCGCGCGCCGCCGCCGAGACGCGCCGCAATGTTCGCACCGCCCGCCCTGGCGCACCAGCGCCGCCAGCGCCAGCCAGTGGGCCGGATCATGCGGCTGGTCACACACCCGGCAGCGCGGCCGGCGCGGCGGGTAGCGGTAGTCGTGGGCGTCGGGGGGCAGGTTGTCGGCCAGGCTGTTGAGCAGCACGCCGAGGCCCAGGCCCAGCACGAACAGAGGCAGCGCAATGAGCAGCATAGGCCGATTATATCGGAGGAACCGGGCTTTTTGACAATTCGGCCGCAGCCTGTAGAATCGAGGCGTGCAACCCTCTCGTTCCTTGCCCAGCCGCGACCGCCTGAGCGTGCTCACCGCCGTCATCGTGCTGGCGTTTGCCCTCACCCGTTTTCTCGACCTGCCGGCGCGTTCGCTGGCCACCAACCTGTTTGGGTCAGCCCTCGGCCTCGAGCTCAACGGCCCCTTGCTTATGATGCTGCTGGTGGCCGCGCTCATCAGCGCCGGAGCCGACACGCTGATCCGCTCGCACCCGCTGTATTCGACGGCACCCACCCTGGCAGGCCAGCCGGGCCGCCGCACCTTCATGCACTGGATTCTGCCAGGAGCCACGGCGCTGGTGCTCGGCGCGGTGCTCAACCGCGCGCCCGCTGGTCCGCTGTGGTGGTTTGGCCTGGCGCTGACGGCCGTGGCCCTGATCGCCGTGCTGATTGCAGAGTACATCGTCGTGGATCGCAGCGACGCCTCGTGGGACATGGCAGCGCTAGGCCTGACGGTGCTGGCCTACGCCGTGGCCCTGATCCTGTTCGCCCTGCTGCGCAGCCTGAGCGCGCGGGCGTTGGTGTCGGCCACGGTTGGTGGACTGGTGGGCGCTTCGCTGGCCTGGCGGCTGCTGGCGCTCAAGGGCGCCCAGGCCGGCGCGGCGGCATTCCACGCACTGGTAGTCGGGCTGGTGGTCGCCGAGGCCATTTGGGCCATCAACTATTGGCGCGTGTCGCCCGGCAGCGCCGGCCTGCTGGCCATGATCCCTTTCTATGTGACGGTCGGCGTGGTGCAGCAGCATCTGACCGGGCGGCTGTCGGCGCGCATCTGGATCGAATACGCAGTAGTCGGGGCCCTGGGCCTGGCGATTGCGCTTTTCTACACATTCGGGCAAGGTTGACAGGCTCGCTTCCAACCTCTATACTCGCTCCCTGTTTGTCGGCCGAACCGACCTACGCCGCCAGTAGTACTAAAACCATACTGGATGAGAGGAGGCGCCGCCACCCCCACGAGTCTAAATTGCGCGTTTGACC
>JBBRZY010000371.1:0-5416 GCA_038252885.1 Anaerolineales bacterium
CCTGGGCCGCCGCCAGCCGGGTGGGGGCGATGTCGGTCGAGCACATGCTGCTCGAAATATCCAAGGCCAGCAGAATGGTGGCCTCACCGATGGGCTCGACCGTTGCGGTGACGGGCCGGGCCAGCGCGCCCACCAGGCTGCCCACGGCCAGCAGAAAGAGCGCAAAGGGCAAGTGCCGCCGCAGCCAGGCCCAGCGCTGCCGGCCGGCGCGCACCAGCGCCAGGCTGGAGTAGCGCACCGTAAACAGCCGCCGCCGGCGCACGACCAGCACATAGATCAGCAGCAGCAACGGCAGCAGCGCCAGCAGCAGCAGGTAGCCGGGGGCCAGCCAGTTGAGCGTCACGCGAGCGGCCCCCGGCGCGGGTGGAAGCGGGCCTTCATGGCAAACGCCCGAACCAGAAGAGCGAGAAGACCCCGCCCACCAGCAGCACCGCCAGCGCCGCGCCGGCGAACAGCGAGGTCAGCTCAAGGTGGGTGGCCTCGGTGACGAACTGCGTCGCCACGTCTTGGTAGACCGCCTCCAGGTCGGGCTGCACGCTGCCGTCGAAATAAGCGCCGCCGGTCACAGCGGCGATGTCGCGCAGCACTTCGGCTTCAAGCTGGGTGTGCACGATCACGCCGTCGAGCGACAGGCGCGTGCCTTTCAGGCTGCCAAAGCCGACCGGGTAGATGCGCACCCCTAACTGGGTGGCGGCCAGCGCCGCCTCCATGGGCTCGGGGTTGAGTTTGTTCTCGCCGTCGGAGAACAACACGATGACGCCCGGCACCGCGCGGGGGGCGGCAGCCGTCGGCGGGGGGAGCACGGTGGACAGTGAGTCGACGGCCGCCAGGATGCCCTGCCCCAGCGCGGTGCCGCGCTGGGGGGCCAGTTGGTCAATCACGGCCAGGATCGCCGCCGGGTCGTCGGTGGGCGACAGCACGATCAGGCCACTGTTGCTAAAGGCCACAATGCCAATCGAGATTTCTTCCGGCCGTTGGAGCACCAGCGCCCGGGCGGCGGCCTTAGCGGCCTCCATCCGCGAGGGGGCGTTGTCGGTGGCCGCCATGCTGGCTGACACATCAAACGCCAGGATGACGGTGCCATGCCGCTGCGCTTTGCCGACCACCGTCTGCGGGCGGGCCAAGCCCACCAACAGGATGGCCAGTGCGGTCAAAAAGAAGACCGCCGGCACATAGCGGCGCAGCCCTGGCCGGCGCGCGGCGGCCACCAGGCCCACCCGGCTGTGGCGCGGGCCAAGCTGCCGCTCTTGCTGCAGCAGCACATAGAGCAGCGCAAAGAAGGGCAGCAATCCCAGCAGGGCCAAGCCGGCCGGCCACAAGAAAGTCATGGCGATGGTTAGCGGGGGCTCAGTTGGGCGCGGCGCGAACGGTCAGGCATGGCGGGCGGGGGCGGGCAGACGGCGGAGCACACGCGGCTAAAACTCCGGCAGGTCGAGCGGGTCGAGGACAATATCAATCGGCACGGCAAAGCCGATGCCGACAAACACATCCTGGTCGGTGGGGTTGGCCAGGCCGACGATGATGCCCACGACTTCGCCGGAGCGGTTGAGCAGCGGCCCGCCGGAAGTGCCGGGGTTCACGGCTGCGTCAATCTGGATCAGGCCGGTGAGACCGGGGGTGCCGGCGCTGGGCTGGAAGTCACGCGCCAGCCCAGAGATGACGCCCGAGCTCATGGAGGCGTATAGGCCAAACGGGTTGCCGATGACATAGGCATCATCGCCGACGCGCACGTTGTCGGGGTTGCCCAGTGGGGCGACCACGAGCACGCGCGGCAGTTGGCTGGGGCGCACTACGGCGATGTCGTTTTCGGGCTGGATGGACTGGATGGTGCCGGTCGCCAGGGTGCCGTCGGCAAAGGTCAGGTGAATGGAGGTGGCGTCGGCCACGAGGTGCAGCGCGGTGAGCAGGGTGCCATCGGTCTGGATGACCACACCCGCGCCCACGCCGCGTTCGGGCGAGCCGGCCGCGCTGGGGCCATCGGCCTGGATGAGCACCAGAGCCGGCAGGATGGACTGGTAGACGTCGGCGGCGTTGGCGGGCGGCGGGGTGACGACGCTCAAGGCTTGGGCGACGGCCGCGTTCACATCGTCCACGTCTAGCGCGGCGGGCGGGGGGTTGAGCCGGTTGTAGGCGATCAAGCCGACCAGCACGGTGAGGACGCCGGCCACAAACAGCGCCAGCGCGGCCAGGGGGGTCCAGCAGCCGGACCGGGGCGCGGCCACGGGCGGCGGCGCGGCGTCTTCGTCGGCCTCCGGGTCGGGTGAACGATCAAGCATGTCGGCGGTGTCCAGGCAGGCGGATTCTAACCATTTGGGTGTGGCCCCCCTGCCCCCATGATACACGCTGCCAGCGCCGCCGCCAGGGTGCGGCGGCTTTAACGCAAATCGCCCGGGGCGGCCGACGACGCTCCGGGCGATGGACGGGCGGCTAGCGCGTCAGTTGGCGCTCGGCGCTGCCAGAGTAGTTGATGAAGACGGTCTTAAGCTCGGTGAAGAAGTGCAGGCCCTCTTCGGCCATCTCGCGCTCGCCGACGCCGGTGGCCTTGGTGCCGCCGAACGGCAGTTGAGCCTCGCCGCCCACCGTGGCTTCGTTGACGTGGACCATGCCAGTGTCGGTCTCCTCGACGAAGCGCAGCGCGGCATTCAGGTCTTGGGTGAAGATCGAGGCCGTCAGCCCGTACTCGACCGCGTTGGCGGCGTGGATGGCGTCGGCCAAGGTGGCGGCGGTGGTCACGCCCAGCACCGGGCCAAACACCTCCTCGCGGAAGATGCGCATGGCGGGCGTCACATCATCAAAGATGGTGGGGGCCACGAAGTAGCCGCCGCCGAGGTGCGCCGGGCGCGTGCCGCCGGTGAGCAGCCGCGCGCCTTCGGCCTGCGCCACCTGGATGTAATTGAGATCGGTCTGCCACTGCTTCTCGTCCACGGCCGGGCCCATGTCCACGCCCGCCTCCAGGCCCGGGCCGACCTTGATCCCTTCGGCCAGCGCCACCAGCCGGTCGATCAGCGCGGCCTTGATGGCGGGCGCGGCGATGACGCGGGCGGTGGCGGTGCAGCGCTGGCCGGTGGAGCCAAACGCGCCGGCGTGAATGGCGGCGGCGGCCTTATCCAGGTCG
Organism: Anaerolineales bacterium; assembly: GCA_038252885.1. Taxonomy (GTDB): domain Bacteria; phylum Chloroflexota; class Anaerolineae; order Anaerolineales; family UBA6663; genus JADZEK01. Next base: position 3,116 of record JBBRZY010000371.1, read on the forward strand.
GCGTCGGGCAGCACGATGACGGCGTTCTTGCCGCCCATCTCACAGGTGACTTTGGCGCCGCGCTGGGCGGCCTTGACGTATAACGCGCCGCCGACCGCGTTCGAGCCGGTGAACGAGATGGCGCGCACGATGGGCGCTTGAACGATGGCCTCGCCCACGACCGAGCCGCGCCCGACGACCAGGTTGAACACGCCCGGCGGCAGGCCGGCCTCGGCGTAGATGTCGGTGAGCAGCGCGGCGGTGGCGGGGGTAAGCTCGGCCGGCTTGAACACCACGGTGTTGCCGGCCACCAGCGCCGGGGCCGACTTCCAGACCGGGATGGCCCAGGGAAAGTTCCAGGGCGCGATCAGGCCGACCACGCCCAGCGGCTTGCGCAGGGTGTAGGTGAAGGTGCCGCGCGCCTCGGACGGCAGGGTCTTGCCGCCCATGCGAAAGCCCTCGCCGGCGTAATACTCCAACAGCGAGATGCCCTTGAGCCCTTCGCCGCGCGCCTCTTTGAGGGTCTTGCCTTCCTCGCGCGTCATGGTGTGGGCGATCTCGTCTAGCCGCTGACGGGCCAGGTCGGCGGCGCGCCAGAGCACGCGGCCACGCTCGGGGCCGGGGGTGTTGCGCCAGGCGGGCCAGGCGGCCTCGGCGGCGGCCAGGGCCTGCTGCACCTCGGCTGGGCCGGCCTCGGGGAACTCGGCGATGACGTCGCTGGTATCGGCCGGGTTGATGTTGCGGATGAGGCGGTCGGAGGCGGGGTGCAGCCATTTGCCGTTGATGTAGGAGCCAGTAGACATGGGTGCTTCCTTATTGCTGATTGCAGATTTCGGATTGCTGATTGGGGAGATTATAGTGGGAGCGGGCGGGGGGTCAACGCAGGGGGAGAAAACCTGTGGCCACGAATTACACGAATTACACGAATGAGCAGCGGAAACAAGCAGGCTGCGCCAGAGGCGGGGCGGGTACGGGCTCAATCAGAAACAAGTATCGGGGCGAGCTAAGGGTGGCTCGCCCCGATACTTTGGCCTGCAACTACTTCTGAACTTTTAGGTCTGACTGCCGGCCTCGAAGCTGCTTAGGCGCTGGCCCCGCTGTAGCGCTGGATACCGGACTTCCAGACGCGCGAGGCGACGAACACGCTGGCGGCGCCGATGACCAGGAACATGCCGATTTGCCAGACGGCCAACTCACCGCGCAGGGCTTGCAGCGGCACGGTGGTCGCCACAGCAACCGGCACCACAAACGTCACCAAGATCCGCAGCCACACCGGGTAGACCGTGGCCGGGTAGCGCCCGGTGTCGAGCAGGGCTTGCAGGATGGTGACGTTGTTGTCGAACTTGACCAGCCAAAAGGTGATGGCAACCAGCACCACCCACAGGCTGTACAGGATCAGGCTGCCGGAGGCCACCAGCAGCAGAAAGGCCACCACGTTCAGCCAGGTGGTGCCGCCACTGGCGCTCACGCCGACCACAATCAGCACCGTCGCCAGCAGCAGTTCCCAGGCGCGCCAAACGACAATGCGCGAGAAAGTGATCAGGAACAGGCTGTTGGCCGGCTGAAGCAGCGTGTAGTCGAGGGTGCCATCGCGCACGCCGGCGTTGAACTTCTCGGTGGCGGGCCAAATGAAGGCCGCCATGAGCATGTGCATCAGCCGGAACACGCCCAGCAGCGCAATCATGGTCGCCGGCCCCCAGCCGCCCAGCTTAGGGGTGGCGCTAAAAATGATGCTCAGGCTCAACAATTCCCAGCCCAGCCAAAACAGGTTGATCAAGATGTTGATCAACGCATCGGTCCGGTAGGCCAGATCTTGCTGCAGGTTGATCTTGAACAGGGTCAGCAGCAGCTTGGCAGTTTGCATGGCTTAGGCCCCCACGGCTGAGAAGCGCTTGACGCCATGGCGCCACACCCAACGGAACAGCAGCGCCGCCGCTGCAAACCAGATCACGTCGAGCAGCAGGTTGCGGGCGATGACGTCGGGCGGCAGCTTGCCCAAGATGAGCTGGATGGGAAAATACTTGAGCAGCTGAAACGGCAAATATTGAGCGATGGATTGGATGACCGGCGGCATGACGTCGAGCGGCACAAACTGGCCCGCAAACAACACGACCACGGCGGTGTACAGCTCGTTAAGCGAATAGACGCGCGTGGTCCAGAAGGCCACACAAGTCAGGCTGGCTCCAAACAGAAAGGCAATTCCAAAGCCCAGCACCACGGCCGGCACCGCCAGCAGGAGGTTGTAGAGCGTCACGCCGGAGAAGTCGGGCTGGACCAGCAGCACCAAGACCAGCCAGACCGGGATGAGCACCAGCATCGTCA
>JBBRZY010000372.1:0-5397 GCA_038252885.1 Anaerolineales bacterium
CGGTCTTCAATTGCGCTTCCAGCCGCTCGATCCGGGCGGTCAGCTCGGCGATCTGCGCCTGGTGGTCCGCCACCAAGCGCGCCATCTGCTCAGCATGGTTGGCAAACAATTGCTCAACCAGCGCGACCACGGCCTCTGGCCCAACCGCATACGCGGCTAAAATGTCATCGCGTTTCATCTCGGCCCACAGTCATAGCATGTCTCGTGCCGAATAGGCCTGAGTAGTTACTATGAATTTCTTATTGGTAATGTTTGCCTTCGCCCTCAGTATCGGCGCGCCGCCCGCCGCGCCCGCGCCGGGCTACGCCACCGACGCGCCCTTGTGCGCGCCCGCCGTGCAGATCGACCAGCCATCCGGCTGCCCCGCGCTGGGGCCGGGCGCGTATGCCGCCGGATATGCCGGGGCGCGCGTGCCGGGGCCGGTGCCCGCGCTGCCGTTGGCCCCGCTGGAAACCTTCGACCCGATCGTCGAGTTCACCTACGCTCGCGTCACCACGCCCGAAGCGCCGCTGTTCGTCTCGCCGGCCGATGGCGTGGCCGGCATTGTCGAGCGCTCCATCGGCTCCGGCTTCATCTTCGTCAACCTGGTCAGCCTGGTGGAGGAAGCCGGGCAGCCGTTCTACCAGATTCGCACCGGCGAGTACATCCGCGCCGCCGATGTGACCGAGGTCAAGGTCACCAACTTCCAGGGGATGGAGTTTAGCGAGCCGCCGCCGTATCCCATCGCCTGGATCGTCTCGAACATCCGCCCCAGCCCGCGGCCGGGGATGCCCGCGCCGAGCAGCGGGCTGCGGCTGTACCGCAAGCAGGTGGTGCAGATCTTCGCCACACTGCGCGTCGGCACGTGGGATTGGTATTTGGTCGGCCCGAACCAGTGGGTCGAGCAGCGCGCGGTCTCGCGCCTGAACCTCAACGCGCCGCCGGAGGGCGTGAGCGGGCGCTGGATTCAGGTAGACCTGTTTGAGCAGACGCTGGCGGCCTACGAAGGCGACCGGCTGGTGTATGCCACGCTGATCTCTTCTGGCCTGGACGAGTGGCCGACGCGGCCGGGGCTGTTCCACATTTACGTCAAGCTGTACGCCGACCGCATGCGCGGCTCGTACCGCGCCGACGGCTCAGACTACTACTTCCTCGAGGCCGTGCCGTGGGTGATGTACTTCGACGGGGCGCGCGCGCTGCACGGCGAGTATTGGCACGACGGCCTCGGCTTCCCACGCTCGCACGGCTGCGTGAACCTGGCCGTGCTCGACGCGCGCTGGCTGTACGATTGGACCGAGAACGGCACGCCGGTGTGGGTATACGATCCGTCGGGGCAGACGCCGACCGATATTGATAGCGAAGGCGGGGCGCCGTAAAAGCCGAGAAAAGAGAAAGAGAACCAGGTAAGACAGCGCGCGTAATGGTATCGGAGTGTGGTGACGCCAAGCTTTAGATTATCGTTGGGGCGGCGGTGGGTGACGGCCTTGCTGGCCGGGGTGCTGGCCCTGCCGGCGGCCTGGCCCGCCCCTGCGCTGGTCGCGGCAGCCCCGCGCCCGCCGGTCTTGGGCCAGCGTGAGTTGCGCCACACCGGGCCGGCCGCGGCCCCCGCCCTCGCGCCGGTCGTCGTACCCGCCCCCGACACTCCTACGATTCTGCCGGCGCTGTGCGCCGACCGCTACCAGCTTCAGCATCCGGCCGAGTGCCCGCCCGTTGGGCCGGGCCACTACGCCGGGCTAATCGCGGCGGCCGGCCTGCCTTACCCCCTGCCGCGCCTGACTATCACCGCCACGCGCCCCTACCGCGCCCTGACGCCCGACGCCTACGCCCGCATCCTCACCGACACCGCGCCGGTCTACCGCACGCCCTACGATGCCCTGGCCGGGCTGCCGCCGCTGCGCACCTTCGAGCACGGCTTTGAGTTTGTGAGCCTGCTGGGCGAGGCCACGGTGGCCGGGCAAGACTTCTACCAGATCAACCGGGGTGAGTTCATGCGGGCCGCGGATGTGCAGGCGGTGCAGCCTTCTGGCTTTCAGGGCCAGCACTTCGCCGAGCCGCCGGCCGGGCCGATTGGCTGGGTGATCAACACGGTGCCGGTTAGCCCCGCGCCGGGGGCCGCGCCCGGCGCCAACGCGCCCTACGCCGGGCGCTACGCGCAAATTCAGGTGCTGGGGGTGCAGCGCGTCGGCGACTGGAACTGGTTTATGGTCGCGCCCGGCCAATGGCTAGAGCAGCGCAATCTGGCGCTGGTGCAGCCCAGCGCGCCCGGCGGCGCGGGTGGCACCGTGATTGCGGTGGACACGTATGAGCAGGCCATGGGCGTGTATGTGGACGGTCGCCTGATCTTTGCCACGCTGGTGTCGAGCGGCTCGCGCTACTTTCCCACGCGCACGGGGACGTTCCAGGTCTGGGCCAAGCTCGACGCCGGGCAGATGAGCGGGGCGTACTTCAACGACCGCCGCGACTACTACTTTCTGGAAGATGTGCCGTGGGTTTTGTATTACGACGGCGACCGCGCGCTGCACGGGGCCTATTGGCACGACAACTTCGGGATGCGGTCATCGCATGGCTGCGTAAACCTCTCGCCGCGTGACGCGCGCTGGCTGTTCGACTTTGCCGGCGTCGGCTCAACGGTCATCATTTTTAGCTCTGGTTGAGTGCGGCCGCCGTGCGCCTGCGCCCGAACAGCGCTGTTGGTATAATCCGGCACGGTCTCGTGACAGCCTCGGCCTCCGCGCCGCCCTGTTCCGGCCGCACCCGGCTCCTAAGCAGATCAACGACGGCATGACGATACTCAAGCGGCTGACTGAGACCCGCCCGATCTTGCTCGACGGCGCGACCGGCACCGAGCTAGAGCGGCGCGGCGTGAGCACGACCCTGCCGCTGTGGAGCGCGCGGGCGCTGCTCGAAGCGCCAAACACGCTCCGGCAGATCCACGCCGACTACGCCCGCGCCGGGGCCGAAATCCTCACCGCCAACACCTTTCGCACCCATCGCCGCTCACTGGCCCATGCTGGGCTGGGTGACCAAGCCGCCGCGCTGACCCAGCAGGCCGTGGCGCTGGCGCGGGCCGGCGCGGCCGAGGCCGCCCCCAGCCGTCCGGTCTACATCGCCGGCTCGCAAGCCCCGCTGGAAGACTGCTACTCGCCCGACCTCGTGCCGCCGCAGGCCGAGTGCGAACGTGAGCACGCCGAGATGGCCCGCCACCTGGCCGCCGCCGGCGTTGACCTGATCCTGGTCGAGACCATGAACACCATCCGCGAGGCGGTGGCGGCCACGCGCGCCGCCCGCGCCACTGGCCTGCCGGTGCTCACCAGCTTCGTGTGCCGCAGCGACCACACCCTCTTCTCGGGCGAGAGCCTCAGCGCGGCGGTGCAGGCGCTGGCCCCGCTGGGCGTGGCCGGGCTGCTGGTCAACTGCACCCCGGCCACCACCATTCACGCGCCGCTGGTCGAGTTGATCGCCGCCGTGCGCGCGCAGCCGGCCCCGGTGCTGGTCACCGGCCTGTACGCCAACATTGGGCACACCAACGACCTCACCGGGTGGACCAACACCGCCGACATTTCGCCGCTGGAATATGCGCGCTTGGCGACCAACTGGCTGCGGCTGGGCGCGAAGCTGATCGGCGGCTGCTGCGGCACCACGCCCGCCCATATCGCCGCGCTGCATGTGATGCTGGACTAACCCCTATGCGCCGACCACCGCTTGCGCTTGTTGCCCTGTTGGCGGCCACGCTGGCCTGTAATACGCTGCTGCCGCGCCCGACGGCCATCGCCACCACCGGGCCAGTCCGCGCCACTGTCGCCCGCGCCACCGCCACGCGCCTCGTGGCCGACGCCACCAGCGCCGGCCCCACCGCCACGCGCGGCGCGCCCACCCGCCAGCCCATTGCCTCGCGCACGCCGGGCGCCGCCGCCGACGCGCCGGTGCGCCCCTGCGATTTTGTGCCGGGCCGGTCGGTGGCGGCGGTGATGCCGCCCGAGGTGGGCCAGGCCGCCACACCGCAGCCGCCCCTGCCCGACGAGCTGCCGCCCAACACCCCGGTCGACGCGGCCGTGACCGCCGACCAACTCGACATCTATCACGCCTTCATTGACGACATCGAGCGCGAGTACGTTTACCCCGACTTCAACGGCGTCGACTGGTCGGCCCTGAAAGATCGCTACGAAACGCTGATCAGCGGCGGGCTGACGGACGACGACTTCTACTATGTGCTCAACCTGGTGCTGTACGACCTGGGCGACGACCACAGCTACTTTGAAAGCCCCGCGGACGCCAGGCGGTCCGACCAGGAATTCTCGGGCAACATTGACTACGTGGGCATCGGCGTGGTGGTGCAGGCCGTGCCGGAGGCCGGGCGCGCGGCCATCGTCTACACCTTTCCGGGCGGGGCGGCCGAAGAAGCCGGGCTGCGCGCGCACGACTCGATCCTGAAGGTCGATGGCGAGCCGCTGCTGGATGCGGCCGGCGCGATCCGCGATGTGATCCGGGGTGAGGTGGACACCCAGCTGGTGCTGACCGTGCAGCGCCCCGGCGGCGAGCCGGAAGACTTGACCTTGATCCGCCGCCGCATCACTGGCTCGACCCCGGTCAGCTATTGCCTGATGCCCGCCGCGCACATCGGCTACATCTTCTTGCCGCACCTAGATGACGAGACGATCCCGCGCCAGGTGCGCACCGCGCTCGACCAGCTCTCGGCCGACACGCCGCTGGCCGGGCTGATTATTGATAATCGCCAGAACAGCGGCGGCGCGAACACGGTGCTAGAGGACCTGCTGAGCCTGTTCACCAGCGGGCCGCAGGGCTTCTTCGTCAGCCGTGAAGAGTCGCGTTCGTTCGAGATTCGGCCGACCGACCGCGACGGCTCGCAGACTGTGCCGCTGGTGGTGCTGGTGGGGCCTGATACCATTAGCTACGGCGAGGTGATGAGCGGGGTGCTGCAAGCTGCCGGCCGCGCCACCGTCATCGGCCAGACCAGTCTGGGCAACGTGGAGACGATGTGGGCCTTTGAGTATGCGGGCGGCGCCCGCGCCTGGATTGCGCACGAGACCTTCCAATATCCGGGCCAGGAGCCGGGGTTGTGGGAAGACACGGGCATCATCCCCGACGTCTTCGCCCCGACGCGCTGGGACCTGTTTACGGAGGCCACTGATCCAGCGTTGGCGGCGGCGCTGACAGTCTTGGGGGTGGGGCAGTAGGGAGTGAGCAAGAGCAAAGAAAATGAAAAACGAAAAAGGGAGGTAGTCAGGCGCGTAGCGGTTGCAGGCCCAACTGCCCTGCCCTGCTTGCCAACGGCCAACTATATTCGCGGGGGTATAATAAGCCTCCGTCCTAACCACTTGTGAGCTTATAACCCATGCCCGATGCCCCGCGCAAGTACCACATGATTAACGACGCCCAATTGCAGGCGGCCAAGAAACA
>JBBRZY010000373.1:0-5395 GCA_038252885.1 Anaerolineales bacterium
CCCTGCGCGACGTGTCGTTGGCCGTGCAGCCGGGCGAGATTTTCGGGCTGCTGGGGCCGAATGGCGCCGGCAAGAGCACCCTGCTGGCCTGCGTGGAGGGGCTGCACCAGCCGGAGCGCGGCACGGTGCGCGTGGGCGGCTTCGACGTGCAGCGCCAGCCGGCCGCCGCCAAGCGCCTGCTGGGCATTCAACTGCAAAAGACCGCCCTGCTCGACGACCTGACCGTGGGCGAGCTGGTGGAAGTCTACGCCGCGCTGTACGAGGTCTTTCTGACCCCGGCGCAGACGACGGACTTCCTGGCGCGCTTCGACCTGACCGAGCAGCGGCGCAAGTTCGCGCGGCGGCTGTCGGGCGGGCAGCAGCAGCGGCTGGCGCTCGCCCTGGCCATCACCAACGACCCGCAGATCGTGCTGCTCGACGAGCCCACCAGCGCGCTCGACCCGCACGCCCGGCGCAGCGTGTGGGACAACATCCGCCGGATGCACGACGAGGGCCGGACGATTGTGCTGACCACGCACGCCATGGAAGAGGCCGAGGCGCTGTGCGGCCGGGTGGCCATCATCGACCAGGGCCAGATCGTGGCCTGCGACACGCCGGCCCAGTTGGTGGCCGGGCTGAAGGCCAACCCGGTGCTGAAGGCCACGATTGAAATGCCGCTGGAGCAGGCGCGAGCGCTGCCGGGCGTGCAGGCGGCGCGCTACGCCGGGCTGCACCTAGAGCTGGAGACGGCCGAGCCGCAGGTCACCATGACGGCCCTGCACACGCTGGCCGGGCAGATGGGCCGCTCGATCAACGATGTGATGCTGCGCCAGCCCAATTTGGAAGATGTGTTCTTGAAGCTGACCGGCCGCGCCCTATCCGAAGGCCCGAGCCTGAACTAGGCGCGGCCCCGCTGTTGAGGAGTAAACCATGAAGCGCTTTCTGATCTTTACCAAGGCCATGCTGCTGATCCACCTGCGCGCGCGCGAGGTGCTGTTTTGGAACTTTGCCTTCCCGGTCTTCCTGATGCTGATCTACGGCGTCATCATGGCGGGCTATATGCAGTGGCTAACGCCCGGCGTCATCGTGCTCAACGCCCTCAGTTTTGGGCTGGTGAGCAGCGCCGCCGTGCTGGTGGATATGCGCGAGAAGGGCATCCTGCGCCGGCTGCGGGCCACGCCGCTGCCGGCTGGGCAACTGCTGGGCGCCTACCTGATCGTCAACCTGCTGCTGGGCCTGACGCAGGGCCTGCTGATCCTGCTGGTGGGCGTGGTGGTCTACCAGGTGCCGCTGTCGTTGGCCGGGCTGGTGTTGGGCCTGCCCATGATCGTGGCCGGGGCGCTGACCTTCTTGGCGCTGGGCCAGGTGGTCAGTGGGCTGGCCCCCAAGGCCGGGGTAGCCACCGCCGCCGGCATGACGCTGTACTTCGGGCTGATGTTCATCAGCGACATGATCTTCCCGATTGCCCAACTGCCGGCCTGGCTGCAAGCCGTCGTCCCGTACTTTCCGTCGTATGCCGTGGTGCAGCTCGTGCGCGCCCCGCTGCTCGACGGCGTGATGGCCGCCAATTGGCCGACCAACCTGGCGCTGATGGCCGCCTACGCCATCGTGGCCACCATCATCGCCAGCCGCTTGTTCCGCTGGGACCCCAAGGCGTAGGTTTTTCGCTCTGCTTGGCCGCCCACCCCACCGCTGGGGCTGGGCGGCCAGGTAGTGCCGCCGCGGCCGGGTCCTAAAAAAGGATCGGGTTATACTTTGACTGGCTCGCCCAACATTGACAACGACGCAATTACTCGCCATCCTTAACCACATGCCCACCCGCTGGCCCAACCTTTTGCTCTTGCTTTTCGCGCAGCGTCGGCCTTTCCCCTAAGCGCATGAACGCCGTCTCCCACGCCCCCGACCCCGACGCCAACCTGCCGCTCCCCGCGCGGCAGATGAACCTGTACCTGACCTTCTGGCACGTCATCTACCTGAGCGTGCTCGCGCTGCTGCTGTGGAGCACCTGGTCTACCTACGGGGCCACCGAACCCTGGCGGCCGGCGGTCATCAGCGGGCTGGCCGCCGGGCAGGTGGGCCTCTACCTGTGGAACTTTGTCTTCAATGAGGTCTGGCCCCTGCCGCGTTGGCGCATTGGGTTGTACTTCTTTGGAAGCGCGGCGCTGTGGCTGATCGAGTGGCGGCTCGACCCGAGCTTTCAGTGGCTCGGCATGACCTACTTCGGCCAGATGATGGGCACGCTGCCGCCGCCGGCCGCCGTGCCCGGCTCGCTGGTGCTGTTCCTCTTAGTCTTCATCTTCAAGGCCGACCTGACCTTCCCGGTGGAAGCGCTCACCGCCGGCAGCCTCATTCCGCCGCTGATGGGCTGGACCGCCTCGATGGTGCTCTACCTGTTCATCTTCTACCTCACCCGTACCAGCGGCGAGCGCGGCCAGCTGGTGCAGGAGCTGCGCGCCGCCCAGGCCAAGCTGGAAGCCGCCCGCCAAAGCGACACCGAGTTGGCCGCGCTGCGCGAGCGCGAACGCCTGGCGCGCGACCTGCACGACAGCCTGGGCCACGCCCTGGTCGCCATCTCAGTGCAACTGGAGGCCATCCAGCGGCTGTACCGCGTGGACCCCGAGCGCGCCGCCGCCCAGGTGGACACGCTGAAGGACGCCACCCGCGCCGCCATGGACGAACTGCGCCGCTCGCTGGCCGGGCTGCGCGCCTCCGGGTTGGGCGACCGCCCGCTCGATGACGCCCTGCGCAGCCTGGCGGTCGAGACCGGCCAGCACAACAACCTGGAAGTTGCCTGCCACATCGATGCCGGCAGCGCGCGCCTGTCGCCGGCCGTGGCCGAGGCGCTGTGGCGCGTGGCGCAGGAGGCGCTGACCAACGTCGCCCGCCACGCCCAGGCCCGCCACGTGGAGCTGCGCCTGAGCCTGACGCCCCAGACGGCCGTGCTCAGCGTGCATGATGACGGGCGCGGGCTGCCGCCCGTCCCCGATTCGGGGGCCGGCCACTATGGGCTGCTGGGGCTGCGCGAGCGCATGGAGGGGCTGGCCGGCACGCTGAGCGTGCGCACCGCCGCCGGCGTGACCGTCGAAGCCCGCGTGCCGCTGCCATGACGACCGCCCCCGCCGGCCCGATCCGCGTCCTGATCGTCGAAGACCAGACCCTCATGCGGCAGGGGCTGCGCACCATCCTCGACTTGGAGCCGGGCTTCAGCGTGGTAGGCGAGGCCGTTAACGGCGAAGACGGTCTGGCCCAGGCGCTGGCCCTGCGGCCGGATGTGATCTTGATGGATGTGCAGATGCCGGTGCTCAACGGCGTGGAGGCCACCGCCGCGCTGTGCGCCGCCTGGCCGGCCGCGCGCATCGTCATCCTGACCACGTTTGACCGCGACGACTATGTGTTTCAGGCCGTGCGGGCCGGGGCGCTGGGCTACCTGCTCAAAGACACTCCCGCCGACCGGCTGATCGCCACGCTCCAGCACGTGTCGGCGGGCGAGGCCTTCATTCAACCGGAGATCGCCTCACGCGCCCTGCGCGAACTGATGCACCCCACCACCGCCGCCATCGAGCCGCTGTCTGAGCGTGAGCGCGAGGTGCTGGTGCTGCTGGCCCAAGGCCGCTCGAACCGCGAGATCGCCGAGAAGCTGGTCATCACCGAGGGCACGGTCAAGAACCACGTTTCCAGCTTGCTCGGCAAGCTGCAAGCCGCAAACCGCACCCAGGCCGCCGATATTGCCCGCCGGCGCGGCCTGCTGTAGCCCAGCCGGCCAGCCGGTTTCGAGTGAAGGTAGCGAGAATCGGTCAGTTTGCACAAGAAAGCGGCTTAGTCTGCGGTATGTCTTTAACTACCGCTTGACTTAAAGTGATGTTTCGATTAACATTATCTCCCGTAGGATGCTCGTAAGTTCTCGTTGGACGTAGGAAAGCGACGACCACGGCAGCCGTATCCAGCCGAGGTCGTTTTGTTTTGACCGCTCCGATGTAAGAACACAGCGCCTAACATCACATCCTTTTTTAGTTTTCTGGGAGGCAACACAATGTCTGAGCGCATCGTCGGAACGGTCAAGTGGTTTAACGGAGCCAAGGGCTACGGCTTCATCGCCCGCGAAGGTGGAGAGGACGTCTTCGTCCACTTCTCCGCCATCCAGGGCGAGGGCTACCGCAACCTCGAAGAGGGCCAGAAGGTCGAGTTCTCGATCCAAAAGGGCCCCAAGGGTTTGCAGGCCGCCAACGTCATCAAGGTCTAAGAACTACACCGTTCGACACCACAACGGCCCCGCTGCCTAGGCAGCGGGGCCGTTTTTTAATTCCCCGGCGCCCCCGGCCCGCCCGGCTAGGGCGCGGCCGGCTGCCAGACCGGGTCGGTGTCGGTCGCGGCGTTCTGGCTGAGGTTGGTCTGCTGGGCCCCGGTCAGCGTCATCACATACACCTCGCGGTTGCCGTCGCGCAGCGAGACAAAGGTCAGCCACTGGCCGTCGGGGCTCCACTGCGCGCTGAAGTTGTTGAGGCTGCTGGTCAACTGGGTGTTGGTGGTGCGGTCGTCGAGGTTCGCCAGTATGACCTCGGTGGCGCCGGCCAGCACGCGGGTGTAGGCCAGCAGTGTGCCGTCGGGTGAGACGGCCGGCTCCTCGGCGCGCCCGTTTTGGTCTTTGTAGGTGCGCACCTTGCGGTAGCAGGCCTCACAGTCGGGCCAGTAGCGCCAGAGCTCGTTGGGCCCATCGAGCGTGCTGGTGAACACCAGCCGCTGGCAGCCGGGATAGGCGGCCGGGTCGAACTCGCGCGGGTTGTTGTGGGTGCCGCTGAAGTTGAACGGTTTGAGCCCCTGGGTGAGGCTCGCCAGCGAGGTGCCGAAGATTTGGTGCACGCCGCTGATGCGCGTGGAGGCAAACCAGATGGTGCCGTCGCCGCACCAACTGGGCTGAATGTCATCACCGGGCGTGTGGGTCAGGTTCTGCGGGTTGGCGCCGTCGGCGTCAATCAGCCACAGGTCGAGGCCGTTGCTGCCGCCGCCGTCGGCTACGTAGAGCAACTGCGTGCCATCCGGGCTCCAGGCCAACTGCGTGCCGTTGTAGGGCCAGTCGGGGCTCCACTTGTTCACGGCGTCGGTGGTCAGTTGCTGCACGTCGCTGCCGTCGGCGGCCATGGTGTAGACCTGAAAGAACTGGCCGTCGCGGTCGCTGAGGAAGGCCAGCCGCGCGCCGCTTCCGATGGGGGTGCCGGCCGGCGTGGACGTCGCGCTGGGCGCGGGCGTGAGGCTGGGCGCGGCCGTCTGCGTCTCGGTCGGCGGCGCGCCCAGCGTGGCGGTCACTTCCGGCTCGAGCGTGGCGCTGGCTTCGGCGGCGAGCGTGGCCGTGGGTTCGGGCGCGGGGGCGGTGTCAGTCGCGGCCGGCCCGGTGGCCGAGGCGGGCAGGAGGGTGACGCCG
>JBBRZY010000374.1:0-5392 GCA_038252885.1 Anaerolineales bacterium
CGTGGCCCGCGCTCGGCCCGACCTGCTGCATGCGCTGGCCTTTGTGTCACCCATACTCACCACCACACCCACCGTCGTGACCGTCTACGACCTCTCGTTCCACATCACGCCCGATCGTTTCCCGCCCGCCCAGCGGCTTTATTTGCGTACCCTCACCGGCTTGTCCTGCCGCTGCGCGCGCCGCGTGCTCGCCATCTCCGAAAGCACCCGCGCCGATGTGGTGCGCCTGCTCGGCGTGCCGCGTGACCGGGTCGATGTCGCCTACCCTGGCGTCGCTGGCGCCTTTCGGCCGCTGCCCGCCCCCGCTGTGGCCGCCTTCCGCGCCCAGCACAACCTGCCGGCGCGCTTCGTGCTCTACCTCGGCACGCTCGAGCCGCGCAAAAATCTCACCACCCTGCTTACCGCCTTTGCCCAACTCCAGGCCGCCCAGCCCGACCTGCACCTGGTGCTGGCCGGCGGGCGCGGCTGGTGGTTTGCCGACTTGTTCAAGCAGGTGCAGACTTTAGGGCTGGGGGCCGTCGTGCACTTCCCCGGCTACCTGCCGGCCGACGAGTTGCCGCTGTGGTACAACGCCGCCGCCGTCTTCGCCTACCCCTCGGCCTATGAGGGCTTCGGCATGCCCGTGACCGAGGCGCTGGCCTGCGGCTGCCCGGTGGTCACCACCACCGCCTCGTCGCTGCCCGAAGCCGGGGGCGATGCCGCCTACCTCGTCCCGCCGCAAGACGCGCCCGCCCTGGCCGCCGCGCTGGCCCAGGCGCTGCTGCCCGACCCGGCCCGCCGCCAGCGGGGCATTTCGCACGCCGCCCGCTTCACCTGGGCCGCCACCGCCGCGCAGACCGCCGCCAGCTATCGCCGGGCGCTCGGCCGCGCCGCGGCCCCCGCCGCCGCATGACCGGCCCCGACTCAGTCTCTCGAGAAACGCACTCGGCGGCCCGGCGCTCGTCCGGGCTGGCCCGGCGCACACGCGCGCTGGTCATCAGCCTGGTGCTCGATGTGCTGCTCATCAACGTCGCCTTCGTCCTGGGCTACTACGTCCGCTATCAACTGCAACTGTTCATCCCGGTCAACGACGCCAACTTCGCGCCCTACGCCGACTACATCCCCTTCCAGATCGGCTACGTCGTCATGCTGCTGATCTTCCTCACCGCCGACGGCGTCTACCTGCGGCGGCGCGCCGGCGGTTGGTTCGACGAGCTATACCGCATCGGCAACGCCACCACCACCGTGGTCGTGATCCTCATCGCCACCACCTTCATCAGCCTGCTCTACTCGCGTCTGCTCTTGCTGGAGGCCGGCGTCATCACCATCGCGCTGCTCAGCGCCTACCGGCTGCTCTGGCGCATGGCCGCTGCCAACCTGCGGCGGCGCGGCGTGGGGGTCGATCGGGTGCTGATCGTCGGCGCGGGCGAGCTGGGCCGGGCGGTGATGCGCAACCTGGTGGCGCGGCCCGAGTTGGGCTACCGCGTGGTCGGCTTCGTCGATGACGACCTGAGCAAAGGCGACCTGGGGCGCTTCAAGGCGCTGGGCGGGCTGGAAAGCATCGGCGGCGTAGTCAAGGGCGAGCGCGTCGATGAGGTCATCATCACGCTGCCGTGGACCTACCACCGCACCATCATGGGCCTCGTGCGCTCGTGCGAGAGCCTGGGCGTGCGCGCCCGCGTGGTGCCCGATGTCTTCCAGCTCTCGCTCAACCGCGTGGATATGGACGACCTGGGCGGCATCCCGCTCATGGGCGTGAAAGAAACGCGCCTGCCGCGCGTGGCCCGGCTGGGCAAACGCGCGCTCGATCTCATCTTCTCAGTCCTGGCCCTAGTCGTCACCGCGCCGCTGCTGCTGGTGGTCGCCCTCGTCATCCGCCTCAACTCGCCCGGCCCGGCGTTCTTCCGCCAAAAGCGTGTGGGGCAGGGTGGCAAGCTCTTCGACATCTACAAGTTCCGCTCGATGCGTGTGGGGGCCGAAGAAGAACAGGAACAGCTCCGCGACCAGAACGAATCGAGCGGCCCGCTGTTCAAGATGAAGGCCGACCCGCGCATCACTCCCCTGGGCCGCTTCTTGCGCCGTTCGAGCATCGACGAGCTGCCGCAGTTCTTCAACGTGCTGCGCGGCGAGATGAGCGTAGTCGGCCCGCGCCCCGGCCTGCCCAGCGAGGTGGCCGAGTATCAGCCCTGGCATCGCCAGCGCCTGGAAGTGCCGCCCGGCATCACCGGCCTATGGCAAGTCTCCGGCCGCAGCGAGTTGACCTTCGATGAGATGTGCCTGCTCGACATCTACTACATCGAGAACTGGTCGCTCGGCCTCGACCTCAGCATCATGCTCCGCACCGTCCCGCGCGTCTTCTTCGCCGAAGGGGCGTACTAATCACCAGCGCGCCCGCCTGCGGGTACGCCTAGCGGCCACCTAACCTAAGTCCTGAGCGCCGCGCCTTCGTGTCAATTCGTGTTTACGGCCGTCGTCCTTCCCGCGCCGTGGCCACGCTCTCTCACACGGTCCTCGCGAACTCCCTTCGCTCGACAATCTCCCCTTCGTGCTAATTCGCGGCAAAATTTCCTGGCTATTAAATCGACCTCTGTCAGCCCAGGCCGGGGAGCGAGGTCCGCGGCTATATTTCCAACCCGGCAATTACATTCAAACTGCCCCAGTCGTGTTATTCTAGGCCCGTCACACCATCCGCTTCCACGAAGGACGAAGAGCACCATGCCTGTACACATCATCGTCGGCGCCCAGTGGGGTGATGAAGGCAAAGGCCGCATCACCGACCTGCTGGCGGCTGAGGCCGCCGTGGTGGCCCGCTACTCCGGCGGCGACAACGCCGGCCACACCGTCACGGTCGATGGCCCGGCCGGCTTGCAAACCTTCAAGCTCCACCTGCTGCCCTCCGGCCTGATCAACCCGCACTGCGTTGGCGTGCTCGGGCACGGCATGGTCATCAACCCCCAGCGCCTGCTCGACGAAATTGACCGGCTGCGCGCCCTGGGCATCGAAGTCTCGCCCGAGCGCGTCAAGATCTCCAACGCCGCCCACCTCATCACCCCCGGCCACGTGGCCCTCGACCGCGCCGACGAAGCCGCCCGCACCACCGCCGGCCAAGAGGGCAAGATCGGCACCACCGGGCGCGGCATCGGCCCGGCCTACACCGACAAGACCTCCCGCCGCGGGCTGCGCGCCGAGTTGCTGCTCGACCCCGAGCGCCTGGGCGACCGCGTGGCCGAGCACGTGCGCCTCGTCAACCAGACGCTCGACCGCATCTACGGCCTGCCCGGCCTCGACCCCGTCGCCATCGCCGCCGACTACACCCACTACGCCCGGCTGCTCGCGCCCTACATCACCGAGACCTCGCTCTACCTCTACCGCCGGCTGCAAACCAACGCCGCCGTGCTGGCCGAGGGCGCGCAGGGCACGCTGCTCGACCTCGACCTGGGCACCTATCCCTTCGTCACCAGCTCATCGCCGACCAGCGCCGGAGCCTTCGTGGGCCTGGGCGTCGGGCCGCAGTTCGCCGGCCGCATCATCGGCGTCACCAAGGTCTTTCAGACCCGCGTGGGCGAAGGCCCGTTCCCGACCGAAGTCTTCGGCCCCGAGGCCGACCGGCTGCGCGGCACCGGCTCGAACCCGTGGGACGAGTTCGGCACCACCACCGGCCGCCCGCGCCGCTGCGGCTGGCTCGACCTGGTGCTGCTGCGCTACGCCGTGCGCATCAACGGCCTGACCGAATTGGTGCTGACCAAAATGGACGTGCTCTCCGGCCTGGACCAGGTGCGGCTGTGCACCGCCTACGAAGCCGGCGGCACGCGCCACGACGAACTGCCGCTCGGCCCCACCGACCTGGCCCCCTTCCGCCCGGTCTACGAGAGCATGCCCGGCTGGTCCGAAGACATCAGCGCCGCGCGCTCGCTGGCCGACCTGCCCGCCGCCGCCCGCCACTACGTCCAGCGCATCGAAGAGCTCACCGGCGTGCCCGTCAGCCTCATCTCCGTCGGCCCCGAGCGCAAGCAGATCGTCCTGGCCGACTAAGCCTGCAAGGCGTTCGGTAATTCCAGGCGCATAGCACCGTCATGCGCTCATGTAATGCACTCGCCTGACCCTGCGCTCACGTGCTACTGCACGGAATATCCGTTTCACGCGCAGCGGATTATGGGCGAAGCCCCACGCCTGCCCAGAATCAGGCTGCCCGTCGTGGGCCGGGCCTGGGTCCGTTGCCACCCACGTACCAGCGCACTAGGGGCGCGCCCCGCCAGTTGTGCTAGAATTTTTCGCGGCAGCGCTGTGCGCCCCGTTTGCCCCTCCTGAAAGGAGTTTCCTATGGCTAGTGTTTCCTCCACCGTCACCATCAACCAGCCCGTCGAAAAAGTCTACAACTACGTCGCGGCGGCCGAGAACCACAAGGCCTGGCAGACCGGCATCCTTGACGTCCAACTCTCCCCGCCCGGCCCGGCCAACTTCGGCTCCATCTACGCCTACACCTCCGAGGCCATGGGCCGCAAGTTTGAAACCAAGATGCAGGTCTCGGCCATCGAAGCCAACAAGAAGTTGAGCCTCAAGACCATGGGCGTGCCGAACCCGGTCGAGACCGCCTACGTCTTCGAAGGCCTGGGCGCCGCCACCAAGCTCACCGTCTCGATGGAGCTGGCCGGTGGTTTCCCCGCCGCGATGGAGACCATGGTCAAGCAGCAGATGCAGAAGTCAATGGACGAGCAGGCCTATCGCCTGAAGCAAAATTTGGAGCGCTAGGGCCGGGCGGTCGACAATTTATAAGCGCGGCGCCAGGGTGCGCCGCGTTTTTTGTCCACCCATCTCACCCGCTCCCATGACCCTACCATTCCGAACCCCCGCGTAGCGGGGTGATTGCGAAGCACCCTTTCGGGGGAAACTCACCCTTGATAAAACCGACTCAGCGGGCCACCGCCGCACAATTCGCTCGCGCCGGGGTCTACTTCAGTTTGGGGGCGAAAACCTCCGGACCGGCGACGACTGCCCTAGTGCATAAACCAACAACCCACTCGCTACCCACCGCACGCGCGACTGCCACCCTGCCGCGCTAAAACGCCTTAGACCCAATACGGTTTAGATAGCATCCTGGCGTAGGCCTTTCCGGGTCCCCCGAGTCCCCCGAGTCCCCCCCTTTATGCCCCTTATTCCCCTTTACCCGCAGTTCGTCTGGCGCTAACTAAACCGTATTGTCCTTAGACCCCTTATACCCCTTCCACACACCTGCTCTGAAATTACACTAGGCGTTGGGTCGGGCTCATCCGCGCCCTCGTCCGCGCGCCTCGCCGCCGTGGTGTTTGACTGACCGGCGCGTCTTTCCCTGCCGCCAGCCGGTTTACACGAACATTCGGGCCGCTGCCGTTTTGGGCCAGACAGAAATTTTTACCAGGAGGTAGGTGGGCATGCC
>JBBRZY010000375.1:0-5383 GCA_038252885.1 Anaerolineales bacterium
TACCCTAATGCGCGTGCCTGAAACAAGGGCAGTTCAGCCATGCGCCAGTAAGCCATTTGGCCTACGCTGTCCGCCCGCCGTTTGGCCCTCAGAACTCGAAGCGGCCTCCCCTACAATTTCGAGTGTGGGGGGAGGAAATAAGATGACCGCTTTCGCGCCGGGAAGTGCTGGTGTTGTAGCCAAACTCAACTTCGCTATTGCCGCCAACCGGGTCGCCTATTGGCTGGCTCACCATTGGCTGCTCGTCTTCGGGCTTGTGTTTGGCCTTTATGTTGGACTGCCCTGGCTGGCACCGGTGTTCATGCAGCTTGGCTGGACTCTGCCGGGCAGGGCGTTGTATGCCCTCTACAGCACTCAATGCCACCAACTCCCGCAGCGCTCGTTCTTCCTGTTTGGACCGCAAGCAATGTACCCGTTAGACCAGATCCAAGCGCTTGTCGGTCCGACAACAAACCCGCTGGTGCTGCGGCAATTCATTGGTAATACCGAACTGGGCTGGAAGGTGGCCTGGTCGGATCGGATGGTGTCGATGTATACCGGCACCCTGCTCATCGGCCTGCTCTTCGGGCCGCTGCGCCACCGGCTACGCCCCCTGCCCTGGTGGGGATTTGCCCTGCTAATGGTGCCGATGGGGCTGGACGGGTTGACCCATATGGTGAGTGACCTGGCCGGTTTGGGACAGGGCTTTCGCGACAGCAACGCCTGGCTCGCGGCCCTGACCGGCGGCGCCATGCCGGCGGCATTTTATGCTGGCGACAGGCTGGGCTCGTTCAATAGTTGGATGCGGCTCATCACCGGCGCGCTTATCGCATTGGGCTTGGTGTGGATGGCATTCCCGTATCTCGAGCAGGCGATGACCGAGGCCGCCGCCCAGATCCAGGGCAAGTTCAACCGGGCCGGCCTACGCCTCTAGTCCTGTCGCGCGGGTGCGAGACTTGGCGCTGGCGAAGGCCGGCGTCAATGGTAAGCTTGTTATCAGGTAGTCCATCGGGTGGTGCCGATTTTATGGCCCATGAACAGCGCAATTGCACAGGAGACTTACCAATGGCAAAAGATCCAGTCTGCGGCATGGAAGTTGATGAAAATTCGGCGGCCGGCAAGTCCGAGTTCAAAGGCCAGACCTATTACTTCTGCTCCACTGGCTGCAAGCGGTCGTTTGACAAGGAACCGGAGAAATATGTGGGCCAGGCAGACCCCGGTAGCCAGGGCGGCCAGGGCTCAGACCATCACTAGGCGCGGCCGGGTGATGTCCCAGTTGGCGTCACCAAATTTCCTTGTGACAGCAAGATGCGGGCGTGACTGATTCCGCCGAGCCCGTGCGTGTATTGCTGGCTGACGATCACGCCGCCGTCCGCCAGGGCGTGCGGCAGTTTCTCGAGTCCAACGATGATATCCGCGTCGTGGCGGAAGCCTCCGACGGCCTAGAGGCTCTGCGCCAGCTGCGCGAGACCCGACCGGATGTGGCCGTACTCGATATTCAGATGCCAGGCTACTCGGGCATCGAGCTAACGCGCTTAGTGCGCGCCGAGCAGTTGCCCGTGGGAATCCTTATCCTGACCGCCTTTGATGATGCCCCGTATGTCCGGGCGGTGCTCCAAGCGGGCGCGAATGGCTATGTGCTCAAAACGGCCGAGGCGGCTGAGATTGCTCATGCCGTGCGGGCCGTGCACGAGGGGCAATCCGTTCTGGACCCGGCGATTGCGGCCAAGCTGCTGGCGCAGCTTGTGCGGCCCACGGCGAGTGAGCCGCCCCACGAGTCCTTGAGCGAGCGCGAATTGGAAGTACTGCGCCTGACGGCCAAGGGTTTTACCAATAAGGCGATTGGGGTTCAACTCGCGATCAGTGATCGCACGGTCCAGGGCCACCTCGCCAAGATCTACGACAAGCTGCGTGCCGCCAGCCGCACCGAGGCCGTGATGCGGGGCGTCTCGTTGGGGCTAATCCCACCCGGGCTGCCCTCCGCCGAGTTTTAAGTAGGCTCCTTGAACGCCCCCTTCCCTGCCCCCGCCCAGGCGGACGCGCCCCTCCCACCGCCGCCCGATTCGGCGCCGCGGGGTTTGGCATTTGCAACCCAACTGTTCTTACTGCTCGTCATTCCAATTGGCGTGCTCGCTCTAGCGATCGCGTTCACCAGCCTGGAAATGCATGACAACGCCATGCGCACGCTGGTAGGCGAGCGTGATCGGCGGGCGGTCACCGCCGCGGCCGGAGCGCTCCAGGAACAACTCACCCACCGGGCAGCGGCGATCCACAGCCTGGCCCTGGTGAGCGCCCTAGCGCCGTCACCAGCCGTCGCCTTGGAAGCTTACGCGTTTCAAGCCAGCGACTTCGAAGGCGGTTGGGCCCTTTACGATCAGGCCGGAAAGGTCGAGGCTGCCAGCAACGGGCCAGAGGCTTGGGCCGCCCGGCCTGTGCCAGGTTTGCTGGCGGCGCTCGCCGGCGCGACTGAGCCGCAGTACTCCGCTGCCTTTCGTGACCCGACGACGGGCGAGTGGTTGGTCCTGGTCGGCGCGCGTGGCCCAGGCGCACTTCTCGCCCTTGGCGCTTTTTCTCCCGCCGGCCTTGTCAGCCAGGCAGCCGAAGCCTTGCTGATACCGCCTTCCGGGGCCGAGGTCTGGGTGGTCGATCCAGCCGGCCAGATCCTCTACGGCGCTGGGCCGGTCGGCCCCGAGCGTGACCCACTGCAGCATCCCGGCGTGGCTGAAGCCCAACGCGGTGAAGCCGGCGCGACCTACATTGCCACCCAGGGCACTGAGCATGTGGTGGCCTATGCCCCGGTCGCGCCCGTAGGGTGGGTACTGCTGATCGAAGAACCGTGGGAAGCCGTTGACAATCCCCTGCTGCGCCGGACGCAGTTGGCGCCACTGGTGCTCGTGCCGGTGCTGGTCTTTGCCTTGCTCCTGGTTTGGCTGGGCCTGCGCCACATCGTTCAACCATTGCGCGCCCTGGCAGAACAGTCGCGCGAACTCGGGCAAGGCCGTTACGACTCCATTGTCCAGCCTGTGGGCGGCATTCGGGAAATCCGCCACTTGCAGGCCGAACTCGTGCGCATGGCCGGCCAGGTGCAAACCGCCGAACACAGCCTGCGCCGCTATGCCGCCCGCGTCACCCACGGCCAGGAAGATGAGCGCCGCCGACTGGCGCGCGAACTGCACGACCAGACGATCCAGTCGCTGATTGCTTTGGACCAGCGGGTGCAGATGACCCAGCACGAGCAAAGCCCAACGGCCCTGGCCAGCGCCGAACGTCTGGCCGAGCTGCGGCGCATGATCGCCGGTCTGCTCGACGACGTGCGCCGCGTGATTCAGGCCTTGCGCCCCATCTACCTCGAAGACCTGGGCCTGCTGCCAGCGCTGGAAATGCTCACCCACGACCTGGAACAGACGGCCGGCGTGCCAGCTCGGTTCGTCGTCGCAGGCCGGCCCGCTCGCCTGTCACCAGAGCATGAGATCACCATTTACCGCCTGGCTCAAGAAGCGTTGAGTAACGTCGCCCGCCACGCCCAGGCCAAACAGGTCGTTGTGACCGCCGGCTTCGCGCCCACCGAGTTTGTCCTGCAAGTGCAGGACGACGGCCGGGGTTTTAGGGTGCCAGAGCGCACCGGAGACCTGGCGGCGGCCGGACACTTTGGGCTGCTGGGCATGTATGAACGGGCCGAGTTGGCCGGCGGGCAGCTGCTGCTTGCCTCTGCACCGAGCCAGGGCACCCGACTCTCACTACATCTCCCCTTGTGATCCGCCTCCGCATGGTGGGGCGGCCTCAGCGCTGGGCGGGCACGCGCCAAACGGCGTATGGCTGTAGGGCTAATCGGCTCTCGACGCGGATTGACCTACCGGCATACCATAAGAGCATGACCTCGGCCATCCAATTTCAAACGGACGGTGACACCGCTATCCAGCACATCACCCAGGCGCTTGCCCAGCGCGGGTTTCGAGTCTTGCGGTCTTTCGATCTACGAGCGGCGGCGACGCGCTGGCCCGAGGCTGGGCAGAGCGTTTGCGAATGTCCGCACCACGCCAACGAACAGTGCACTTGTCAGTACATCGTGCTGCTGATCTATGGTTCTGCCTCCCGGCAGGATTGCGTGGACAGTGGGCCGACGGTCGTCACCATCCATAGCCGCGACGGTTGGAGCGAGGTTGAAGTTCTCCCAGGAGCAGAATCAAACTCCGAACCAGGAACTGTAAACGAGGTCGCGCTGGCTATCTGCGAAGCAGCGGTGGCCAACCGGACGCAGACAACTAGTCCAGCTTAGGCGTGTCAATGACCACCTATCTCAACAAAACTCCGGGCAATAGCCTGGACGTCAACTGTCAATGATATAGGAGAAGCAATATGAATGCACCTGCTCGAACAACTCTGATCGTCGCGTTCGCCGTGGCCGTCATCCTTTTCCTGCTCTTCGGGGCTGGGACGATGACCGGGGCGACCATGAGCGGCGGAATGATGGGGGTTGGCATGATGGCGGGCATAAGTTGGATGTGGATCCCGACGTTGCTCACCCTCGGTCTCGGGGTCTTGCTTGGCTGGGTGCTCTTCGCCAAAAAGTAAGCGCCAGGCCAAAAGAACATCCGCCAGTCATTGTCATTGGTAAAGGGATAAAAAGAGCGCCGCACTCGGCCCGAGTGCGGCGCTCATCCCTATCGATATAGCGCTCTCTGCTAGGGTGCTTTCACGATGAGCGTTCCGACCATCCCAGCTTCTTTGTGGCCGGCCACGGTGCACCAGAAATCGTAAGTGCCCGGAGTGGAGGGTGTGAATTCCAAGGTGGCGCTCGAGGCGCCCATGGCAGCCATGTGCAACTCAGGCTGCGGCATGCCGCTGTCACCCATATCGTGGCCCGAGCCGCCAGATTCCACCGGCATGCCGTCCATCGGGAAGACCATGATGCTGAAGTCGTGCTCCAGCATACCGTTATTCTGCATGACCAGCTTTACTGGCTCGCCCGCCGTCACTTCCAGCGTGGCGGGCTTAAAGCCGATGTCGACCGCCTCAATCGTGAGAGTCTTGGGCGCCACTTGACTCGGATTGCCGGCGCAGGCCGCAGCCAAGAACGCGACGACCGCCAGCAGGGTAGAGATTCGAAATAAACGCATTGATCGATGCCTCCTCATTTGACAACTCAGTGCGATGTTAGCAGAGTGCTGACTGCCCAACAATGCGCCATATGGCGTGTATGACCAGGAATGCTTACCTATGGCAATTGACCCACAGCGTAGTCATATACGTTAATCCTTGGCGGCGACGGTCTTGCTCGGCTTGAGCTCGACCGCACAGGTGCAGCGCGTCGGCGTTTGGCGCACTGGCGGGCCCCACTGGGGGTATGCGGCGGGCGCAAATGGGGGTGGGTTAGCGCGGGCACACGACCAAAAAGCCCCGAGCA
>JBBRZY010000376.1:0-5381 GCA_038252885.1 Anaerolineales bacterium
CAGCAATCGTCAACACCGGCGCGTGCGGGCCGAGTGTGGTGTGGTAGTGATCGGGCTTGAAGGTATGCGTGGTCATGCGGTCACCGCCTCTGGTACAGCCAATGCCAATCGAATTTCAGTCGCCATGGCCGCCGCGCGCTCCGGCGCCGAGCCGACGTAGGCGCGGGCGTCCATCAGGTCGCGCAGGCGGGCTGGCTGAATGTAGCGCAGCAGTTCCGGGTCGGCGGCTAGCAATTCGGCCAACGGGTTGGGGCGGCCGGCCTTGAGCGCCGCCCAGGCTTTTAGGCTCTGCTCGCGCAAGCGTTCGTGGCAGCGCTGGCGGTCGGCCCCGGCGCGCACCAGCGCCATCAGCACGCGCTCCGTGGCGGCGAACGGACCGTATTTCTCCAGGTTGGCGCGGATCGCGCCCGTGTCTACCACCAGGCCCTTCACTACTTTGGTGGCGGTCAGCAGGCATTCTTCCATCGCCAAAAAGGCTTCGGGCAGCGTGGCGCGCCGGTTGGCCGAGTCGTCGAGCGTGCGCTCCAAGAGCGACTCGGCGGCGTTGCCCCAGGCCACCGCCGGCAGCGCCGCCACGTAGCGCGCCAGCGAGCAAATCTTCTCGGCGTTGACCGGGTTGCGCTTGAACGGCATGGCGCTCGACCCCACTTGCTTCTCGCCAAACGGCTCGGCCACCTCGCCCATGCCCTGCGATTGCAAAATCCGTAGGTCGAAGGCGAACTTGTTCAGTGAAGCCGCCAGCCCGGCCAGCGCGCTCAACACGGTGTAATCCTGCACGCGCGGATAGGTCTGCGTGGCGATCGCGAAGGCCGGCAGGTCAATGGTCTTGAGGAAGTCGGCTTCCAGGCCGGCGGCGGTCGCTTGCGTGCCGGCCAGTAGTTCTTGATAGGCGGCCGCCGTGCCGACCGCGCCCTTGAGCCCCTTGCCGCGCAGGTCGCCCAGCAGCCGATCGAGCGCGTGCCAATGCCCGAGCAGGTCTTGGGCGTACACCGCCAGCCGATAGCCCAGCGTGGTCGGCTCGGCCGGCTGCAGGTGAGTGTAGGCCATGCCGGCCAGCGCGGCGTGTGTTTCGATTTGGCTCGCGAAGGCGGCCAGCAATTCGGCCAGGCGCGTGCGCAGCAAATGCAGGGCGTCACGCTGACGCAGCACATCGGCGTTGTCGGTGATGTCGGCGCTGGTCGCGCCCGTGTGCAGAATGGCGCCGCCGACCGGGCATTGCTCGGCAAAGGCGCGCAACTCGGCCATCACGTCGTGGCCGATTTCCTTCTCAATCTCCAGCGCACGGGCGGTGTTAAGTTGCCCGGCGTGGGCGCGCACATCCTCCACTTGGGCCGTGGAGACGATGCCGGCGCGCGACTGCGCCTCGGCCAGCGCCACCCACATGCGCCGCCATAGGGCGCGCTTGTGACCATCCGACCACAAGGCGCGCATCTCCGCGGAGCCATAGCGCGCGGCAAACGGGCTGTCAAACACGACGGCGTCGGTCATGTGATCCTATTCTCGCGGGCGGTAGCCCAGGCGCTGGACATCCGCTTCGTTTTTGCGCCAGTTGACGCGCACCTTGACGTGGATTTCCAAGAAAACTTTTCCGCCCAGCAAGCCTTCAATCTCTTTGCGGGCATTGGTGCCAATTTGCTTTAGCATCGCGCCGTTCTTGCCAATGACGATGCCCTTGTGCGACTCGCGCTCGACATACAGCGTGGCGGCGATGAAGGCATTGCCCTCGCCGCGCTCCTGAAACGAGTCGATCTCGACCGCCACGCCATGCGGCACTTCCTCTTCCAGCAGGTTCAGCGCGGCCTCGCGGACGAACTCGGCGGCCAGGTCGCGCAGGTGGGTCTGCGTCACCTCGTCCTCTGGGAACAGCTCCGGCCCCTCGGGCAGGCTCAGTACCAGCTTATTGAGCAGGTCGTCCAGGTTGTCGCCGCGCGTGGCCGAGACCAGCATCCACTCGGCCGTCGGCACCAGAGCCGCGTAGGCGGTGGTGAAGGCGATGACGTTGTCGGGCGCGAGCCGGTCGCTCTTATTGAGCGCCAGCACCACCGGCCCCGCCCCGCTCCGCGCGGCAATGAGCCCGGCCAGGCGTTCGTCGCCGGGGCCGGGCGGGGTCGAGACGTCCACAATGAACAACACCACGTCGGCGTCTTGGATCGCCCGCGTAGCGACCTGGACCATGTACGTGCCCAGTGGGTTGCGGGCCTCGTGCATGCCGGGCGTGTCCACAAAGATCACCTGCGCGTCGAGGCGGGTCAGGATGCCAAGCTGCGTGTGGCGTGTGGTCTGCGGCTTATCTGAGATGATGGCGATCTTCTGTCCCAGGTAAGCGTTCATCAGGGTGGACTTGCCGACGTTCGGCCGGCCCACCACCGCCACAAAGCCCGAGCGGTGCGGCCCATCTGGCGCGGCTGGCTGTGCCTCCTCGCCCAGCGCCGCGACTGTGTCTGCGGCCGCCTCCGCGCGGGCCGGCACAACAATCGATTCGGGTTCGGGTGTGGGTTCGGGAACGGCGGGTGAGGTGATCGGTTCTTCGGTCATGATCGCAATCGTTAACTAAGCGTCAGCGGGTTGAAGTTCGTGTCGTAATCGTAGTAGTCCTCTTGTTCAGCTTTCTTGAGGAAGTTGACGATTTGATAAGTAATGGGGGTGGCAATGACCTCGTACAGCACTTTCGAGAGCCACTCGCCCGTGATGATGGCGATGGCGGCGCTGGCCGGATACAGCCCGCCCACCACCAGCAGCATCACAAAGATGCCGGTGTCGGCCACCTGCGCAATGAGGGTTGAGCCGATAGTGCGCATCCAGAGCCAGCGGCCCTTGGTGGCGAGCTTGATCTTAGCCAGCACAAACGAATTAAGAAACTCGCCCACCAGGTAAGCCGCCAGCGAGGCAAACAAGATCAGCGGCGTGAAGCCAAAGACGGCGTCATAAGCCCCCTGCGCGGCGGCGGGTGTGGCGAACCCCGGCAGCGTCCAATCGGGCGACGGGGCCAGCCGGCCGGCCGTGTAGAAGGCCACGACGGCCAACAGGTTGCAGGCAAACCCAATCCAGATCACCTGGCGGGCGCGGGCGTACCCGTACACCTCGGTGAGGACGTCGCCAAAGATGTAGTCCACCGAGAAGATCAGCAGTGCGGCAGTCAGCGTGAACGGGCCGACGCTGATGAGCTTGATGGCCACGATGTTCGAGACCACCAACGCGGTCACGAAGATGGCTATGATCCACGGGTAATACTTGTAGCCCCGCACCATTTTGATTGGCGGGGTGGCCGAATTATGTGTGGGGGTGCTAGGCGTTGGCTTGGTCATGTTGGGCGACGACGGTGCGCGGGCGGCCGCCCCGCGCTTGCAACACGCTGGTCACTTCGCGCCAGTGCGGGTCTATAGCGGCCAGCAGGTCGTCGGCGGTGGTGGGCATTGCGGCGCGAGGCTTTCCTACTCGGCTTCGGGCAGCTCGGAAAACCCCGCCAGCGCCGCCAACTCGGCCGGCACCTGGGTGGGCATCCCCTTCACGGCCCGCACCTTGTCCCACAGACGGCAGAAGGAGCAGTCGCCAGGGGCGGTGGTGGGCTGGCCGCACCGGTCGCAGCCGTGCAAGTCGGGCGCGGTCACCTTGACAGAAAACAGCCCGGCCTCTTTGGCTTGCAAGAAGCTCAGGTAGAACTGGAGCTTCGCACCGGGGCGGCTCTCTTCCAACTGGTTGAGCAGGTCTTTGTTGGCGATAGTGGTCGAGCCCACGGCGTGCGGGCACTCGTCGTAGATGTAGTCGATGCCGCGCACGATGGCATAGGCGGCCATCTCGCGTTCATATACGCGGCACAGCGGCTTAACCTTGCGGGCCAGGCCCGGCATAGAGGCTTGCAGCACGGGTGCCTGGCGCGCCAGGTAGCCGCCGGCCCAGTTGAGCGTGTTCTGCATCAGCACCGCCACCTCGTCGTCGAGGTTGTGGCCGGTGGCCAGCGCGGTGTAGCCGCCGTCGTGCGCCACCCGGTTCATAATGTAGCGTTTGTTCAGGCCGCAAACCGAGCAGGGCTTGCCATGCCCGCGATTGCTAATGACGGCCAACTCGGGGATGGTCGCGCCGTAAGTCTCTTGTACCTCGACCACGTGCAGGGTCAAGTTGTGCTCGTCGGCGAACTTCTGCGACAACGCCCGCGACTGATCCGAGTAGCCGAAGCCGCCGTCTATGCCCAGGCCGATATATAGGCCATCGGTCTGGTAGCCCAGGCGGATGAGAATGTCCCATAGGCCAAGCGAGTCTTTGCCGCCGGAGACGGCCATCAGCACCTTATCGGCGCGGGTGAACATCTCGTACTTCTCGATCCAGCGCTGCACCTGTTCGGGCAGCCATTCGGCGTAGTCGTCGGCGCACAGCGCCAGTTTGTGCTGGCGCATGTTGATGACGGCGGTGCCGCCGCATTTACGACACTTCACAGCGCACCTCCTGAGATTACCGCTACCAGCTTAATTTGCATGCCTTCGCGCACGATGGTGTCATCGGTCACGAGCTTGCCGTCCACCACGGCCAGCACGGTTTCGGGCTGCAAGCCGATTTTCTTAACGGCATCGCGCAGCGTCGAGCCGCTGTTGGCGTCATATTCTTTACCACGATAATTGATCTTGACTATCATTACCTACTCCCTGCCGGTGATTCTACCCGGTTAGAGGGGGTGGGTCAAGAAAAAGGCCGTATTTGGCCCCAAGGCGGAAGGCGGAGGGCAGAGGTCGGAAGTCAGAGAAAGCAGCTCTTGGTTGCAACTACCCAAATCAGCAATCAAAAATCCATTTACCATTCCACCAAGTTGTCGAGGTCGTCAAAGCTGACCGTCCAGTCGCGGCGGCGGCTGTCAATGAGCTTGTTGACTAGGGCCGCACCCAGCGCGCCGAACGCGCCAGGGGCCAGCCGATAGGCGGGCAGGGCGCGAGCAAAAGCCTCTAGCGGGGCCGGCAACTCGACCGGGCGCAAGGCCAGGCCGTCGGCCACCGGCAACGCTTCCAGCACCAAATGCAGCGGCACACTCGGGCCGGTCGGCGTGGCGGCCACATAGGCGGCCATCGCCGCCAGGTCGAGTTCTTTCATGAATACATGCCGGTGCGTGCCGTCGGGCAGCATGCCAATCACGTCGGCGCGCGGGAAGGCGTCGCCGCGCGCCTCGATCCAGGCGTAGGCCGCGCCGTCGGTGTAGCGGTGGCCACGGTCGTCGATCGTGTCGTCCACCAGCAGATAGTTCTGTTCCTCCCAAAGCCAATAAGCCGGGCGCAAATAAGCCGGCGGGCCAAAAAGTGGCGGGCTAAAGGCCTCCGCCTCTGGGCCGTGCACCAGAACGTGATGGTGGTTAAACGGGACGACGAGACTCTGAAATTCAATAGGCATAGGGTTAGGGG
>JBBRZY010000377.1:0-5380 GCA_038252885.1 Anaerolineales bacterium
GACCGTCACCTTCGCCATCATCATAGGCGCGGCCTTGGGCGCGGTGGCCGGCTACGCCGGCGGTTGGATCGACAACATCATCATGCGCCTGATGGACGTGCTGTTGGCGTTCCCAAGTTTGCTGCTCTCGATCGCGATTGTCACGGTGCTGGGCCAGGGCCTGATCAACGCCCTTCTCGCCATCGGGATTGTGTCGATTCCAATCTACGCGCGCGTCGTCCGCGCGGCCGTCCTGCAGATCAAAGAGCAGGATTTCATTGCGGCTTCGCGGGCGCTGGGCACCTCGCCCTGGGGGGTGCTCATCAACCACGTGATGCCGAATGCCATCACGCCCCTGATTGTGCAGGCCACGCTGGGTATCGCCTCGGCCATCCTGAGCGCCGCCGCCCTGTCGTTCTTGGGCCTGGGCGCGCAGCCGCCGACGCCCGAATGGGGCCTCATGCTCGGCGAAGAACGCAATAGCGTCTTCAATGCCCCCCACCTGGTTTTCTTCCCCGGCTTGGCCATCATGCTGACGGTGCTGGCTTTCAACCTGTTGGGCGATGGGCTGCGCGACGCGCTGGACCCGCGCCTGGCCCAGGTAGGCATCAAACTCAAGTAGGCCGGCGCCGTCTATGCCAATTCGAATGATGGTGCGACCAACCCGGCGCTTGCGCGCTGCTAGCCTGGCCTTGTGCCTGGCTGTCGGGGCAGCTTGCGGCCGGTCTGGTCCAGAGACGCCCTTGACGCCGACGGCCGCCGATTTGGCCGTCACTGCCACCCAACCGGCCGCCGAGACTCAATCCAGCGCCACGACCCCCACGGCGGCTGGCCAGACTACCCAACCGCCTGCCACCCCGGTCGCGTCAGCCACGCCCAGCCCCAGCACCTTCACCATCGGCCTGTCCGAGCTGCCCGGCAGCCTCGACCCGGCCAACGCCCTCGACCGCTCCGGTCTGATCATCGTGCGGCACCTGTACGAGGGGCTGACGGCCTACGAGCCGGGCGGCACCCGCCCTGTGCCGGGCCTGGCCCAAAGTTGGTCGGGCTCAACCGACTCACTCACCTGGACCTTCACGCTGCGGCCCGATCTCAGCTTCAGCGACGGCACACCGCTTACGGCTGAGTCTGTCCGCCTGAACTTTGAGCGCTGGCTGACGGCCGAGCAGCCCGGCCACTACACCTTCTGGCGGGCGGTGTTTGGCGGCTTCACGGGCGAGATGAACGCCGACGGACAGCCGTTGGCGCTGATCGCCAGCGTGGCTGCGCCAGCCGCCGATACCGTCGTCATCACCCTCAACCGGCCAGACGCCACCCTCGCCAACAGCCTGGCCATGCCCAGCTTTGGCATTGTCAACCCGGCCGCGTTCGCCAACGGCCAGGGCGAGGCCCTCTCGGGCGAGTTCTCGGCCGGGGCCGGGCCATACGTGCTGACCGACGCCTCGCAGCCCGGCCTAGTGCGGCTGGCGCGCAACCCGATCTACTGGAACGCTGCCGCCCTGGCGCAAGGCCCGGACGAGCTAGTGTTCAAGACCATCTCCGACAACACCCAGCGCCTGCTGGCCCTGCAAACCGGCGAGATCGAGGCCATGAGCGACCTCGACCCCAGCCAGTACGCCGAGGCCGCCTCAGCCGACCGCGGCACGCGCCTGGTCTACGACCCGCCCCTGAGCGTGCTCTACCTGGGCTTCAATCAGGCCCATGCGCCGTGGGGCAACGCCGACTGCCGGCTGGCCGTCAGCCAAGCGCTCAACCGCGAGGCTTACATCGCGCAGGTTTTCCCGGGTGACGCAGTAATCGCCAACGTCATGCAGCCGCCGGCCGTGTGGGGCTACCCGCCGGTCGTCCCGTCGGTTGCATACAATCTTGCCCAGGCGCAGGCCCATTGGCAGGCTTGCCTGGCCGCCGGCGTCACTGTGCCGGTCAGCGTGACGCTCTACGTCCCGCCCATCCCACGCGCCTACCTACCCGACCCGGCCGCCCTGGGCGCAGCCATTCAAGCCGACCTGGCAGCGCTGGGCGTGGCGGCCGAGATCGTCTCACCCGATTGGCAGTCGGCCTGGCTGCCCGAGGTGCATAGCGGGCGAGCCGATCTATTCCTGCTGGGCTGGACCGGCATCAACGGCGACCCCGACGCGTTCTTATGCCCGTTGTTCTGCGGCCTGGAGGCGGCCTTCAACTCGGACGCGAGCGGCCAGCCGATCCCGCCGGACGCGGAGCTGGTGGACCTGCTGGCGCAAGCGCGCACGGCTAACACCCAGCCCGAGCGTGAGCGGCTATATCGTGAGGCCTACGCCCGTCTGGCGACCGCCATGCCGGCGGTGCCGCTGGCCTACCGCCAAACGGCCTGGGCTATGCGCTTAGAGGTGCAGGGCTATACCCCCAGTCCGATCGACAGCTTTTTCGGCCTGGTGTTTCACACCCCCTAGCGGCGGCGGCCCAACCCCGAATCAAAAGCGGCCCAGGGCTAACTAAAGCCCTGGGCCGCTTGCGTTTGCGCGAAAGACTAGTGCGGCTTGCCCGCCGTCGAGTCGGCCTGCTTCATACGCTTGGCGCGCCAGCCAATGATGCGCTCTTCACCTTTCAGGAGGCGGCGAATGTTGGGCCGCAGCGCCCAAGCCAGCAGGATGAACGCGCCCACGCCGTACAAGATGTACTCGGGCGGCATCTGCTGAAAGTAGGTCAGGTAGGCGAACAGCAGCGTGATGACCACCGCCACTGAGAGCGTGGCGACCGAGGCGTAGCCGATGCCGAACAGCACCAGC
The DNA here is from genome assembly GCA_038252885.1 of Anaerolineales bacterium. Lineage (GTDB taxonomy): Bacteria > Chloroflexota > Anaerolineae > Anaerolineales > UBA6663 > JADZEK01. Next base: position 2,745 of record JBBRZY010000377.1, read on the forward strand.
AGGCCCAGCGGCGCGATGATGAAGACGCTCAGCGGCCAAATGCCCATGGCCGCCCCCACGCAGGGCGCGCCACCGGCCCCGCCCTTGAAGCGCAGGAAGACCGAATAGTTATGCCCCAAGATGGCGCACAGCCCCGCCGCGACCATGCCGATGGCCTCGTTGCTTGGGCCGAGCAGCCACATCGCCACCCACACGCTCACGGCGCCCTTAAGCGCGTCGAGCAGCGCCGTCAGCAGCCCGGCCGACAGACCGGCGGCGCGCATAGCGTTGGTGCCGCCTGTTCGCCCGCTGCCCACCTGGCGCACATCCTGGCCGGAGACGGCCTTCACGATCACAAATCCCATTGGGATGGAACCAATCAGGTAAGCGGCAAGCATCACGACCAGCAACATGACGACATCCTCCACATAGGGAACTGCGTGCCCAGCATGGGTATAACCCCGTCGCCGGCTGAGAGTTACTCGGTGATGACGACGGCGACTTCTTGGGCGCGGCCATCGGCCAGGCTGAAACCGCGCAGCCCCCAACCCGCCGGATTCGGCGCAAAAATCAGGTAAATGGCGTCTGGGTAGTACGACTGCGCCAGGTCGGTGGCCGATGGCACAGGCGGGCCGGTGGGGTGCGAGTGAAAAATGCCGCACAAATCCAGGCCGGCGGCCTCCAGCGCGATCATGGCTTCCACCTGTTGCGTGGGGTCCATCTCGTAGGCGACTGGGCTGTGCAGCACGTTTTCGACCAGGTAAACCTGCGCCACCCGCGCGCCCGTGCCGCCTAGCAGCCCACAGGCTTCTTCTGGCGCGTGGCGCTGCACATGGGCGAGCATTTGCTGGTGCTGGGCCGCGCTGAGGCTTAGGCTGCGATTGGGCATGGTGGGCGGGCGGTTAAGCCCGGCCCGACATTATAGCATTCCTAATCGGGCGTCGGCAGCCACCGGATACCCTACGGTTAGAGCTTTCTAACTAGCCGGTCGGGCGGCGAATGAGCGCGGCAGGCCCGGTTTGTACTTGACAGCCACGCCCGCCAGGCTTACAATCATGCGAATTAGGTGTGACTAAAAGTGTCTTTTGGAGTTACGAACATGATCTCTCACGCTGTTGAAGACTACCTCAAGGCGATCTACGAACTGGCCGAAGACGGCGGCAAAGTCAGCACTTCGGCCCTGTCGGAGAAGCTGGGCGTCAAGCCGGCCTCGGTGACCGGCATGCTGCAAAAGCTGGCCGAGGGCAGCCCGGCCATGGTGGACTACGAGCGGCATCAGGGCGTCACGCTGACGCGAGCCGGCAACCGCGTGGCGCTGGAAGTCATCCGCCACCACCGCCTGCTGGAACTGTACCTGAAGCAGGCGCTGGGCTACGACTGGGACCAGGTGGATGCCGAGGCCGAGAAGCTCGAGCATGTGATCTCCGAAGAGTTTGAAGACCGTATCGCCGCCTTCCTGGGCGAGCCGACCCACGACCCGCACGGCGACCCGATCCCCGGCAAGGATGGCTCGGTGACGGCCTACAGCCGCACGCCGCTGACCGTTGTGGACGCCGGGCAGACCACCCGCGTGGCGCGCGTCAGCGATAACGACCCGGCCCTGCTGCGCTACCTCGGCGAATTGGGCATGATCCCTGGCGCGGTAGTCACTGTGACCAGCCGCTCACCGTTCAGCGGGCCGATGCACGTGCGCGTGGGCGGCGCCGACGAGGCCAGCCACGCCCTGGGCCGCGAAGTGACTGACCAGGTGTTTGTGGACGAAGCGGCCGCCGCCTGAACACGCTGCGCCCTGCCCCCGCCTCCTAACCATTCTAACGACCTGCCTCTCCCTTGAGGCAGGCCGTTGGTTTTTTATTCCGACGAACCAATGGACCCCGCCCTGCCGCCTGACTTCACGCAGCGCATGATCGAGCTGTACGGCGAGCGCGGCCGCGCCTGGCTGTCCGACCTGCCCCAGATCATCGCCACGTGTGCGACCCGCTGGGAGCTGACGGTTGGGCCGGCGTTCGAGCTGAGCTACAACTACGTCGCGCCGGCCGTGCGGGCCGATGGGCTGCCGGTTGTGATTAAGCTGCGCGCACCGCAGGCGGACCCCTGGAACGAGTTGGAAGCGCTGCGCCACTACGCTGGGCGCGGCTGCGGGCAGGTGTGGGCGGCCGACCCGGCCCTGGGTGCGTTGCTGTTGGAGCGCCTGCGGCCTGGCGCCATGCTTTCCACACTGCCAGACGACGAGGCCACCGCCATCGCCGCCCAGGTGATGGGGCAGTTGTGGCAGCCGCCGCCCACAACGCACAGCTTCCCCACCGTAGAGGAGCAGATGGCGGGTCTGGGCCGGCTGCGGGCGCACTATGGTGGCGGCACGGGGCCCTTCCCGGCGGCGCTGGTAGACCGAGCCGAGGGGGTGTACGCCGAGTTGCGCCAAGCCCCGGCCGCGCCCGTGCTGCTGCACGGCGACCTGCACCACTTCAACATCCTCTCGGCCGAGCGCGCGCCCTGGCTGGCGATTGACCCGCAAGGCGTCATCGGCGAGCCGGCCTTTGAGGCTGGGGCGCTGCTGCGGAACCCGATGCCGCAGGTGAGCACCTGGCCCGGCCTGGCCCCACGCACTGCCCGGCGCATCGCGATCTTGGCCGAGCGCACTGGGCTCGACCGCTGGC
>JBBRZY010000378.1:0-5349 GCA_038252885.1 Anaerolineales bacterium
CGCGGCCGACCGCAGCCAGTTGGCCGCCGAGGGCGCGGCGCACCGCGTCCGTCGGCGCTGGCCCCGCTGCGTTTCCCGCGTTTCCTGTTGGGTCGCCGGCCACTCAAGTGGCCGCCTGACTCGCCCGGTTGAGACAGCCCGTAGGCTGCGCGCGCCTTGATCTGGCTGGCGCGAGGGTGCGGCTTTGGTGGGCGACGCTGCTCCGGCCGGAAGCCGCAAACTGGCCGGGCGCGAACCCGCGCGTGTCGCGGGCGAACGTGGCGCCTGAGTCTGCCCGTTCAGAGCGGACTCAGGCGAACGGAGGTCCCTGGCGCAACTCGGTGAGTTGGGCGAGGGCGTGCGGAGGCCGGAGGATTGGTCCCGAGGGCCTATGCGGAAAGTCACATGCGCCCAGCGCATGAAAACAACGTGTGATCGTGCGAGCGCCCGGCCTGACACCCACGGGCTAGGCCCGAAATGACGCCAACATGTCATTTTCAGGTGAGGCAGGGCGCGCTATGCTGACGTTATACGGTCGGGGCTGTCCCGCCCGCAATAGCCCGGTGTCCCGGGTTGGGTCTGGCCGGTGGATTTGGACGAATTGCTGTTGGGGAGGCTATGAAATGAAGCAGATGGGGTTGATCGTGGGAGCAACGGCCGGTGCCTTCGAGACCTGGCTGGCCGCGCACACGTCTAGCGCCGAGGCGACTGGCTACCCGGTCGTGCGCGGCGTGGCGCGCTTTGGGCCGCTGGACCGCCTGCCGGTCGCGCCGGAGGCGCCGCTGCGCTGGGCCATCGGCGGCGTGATCTTCGGCGACGACGGCTACGGCTACCCCTTGGTGCAGCCGCTCGGGGTGGAGGTGACCCCCATCGGGTGCGGCGACCGGCTGGCCGTCGTCATCCACTGCCGCCGGCCGGAAGCCCAGGCGTACATGGTCGCCCTGGTGCTGGCCGCCAGCCGTCAATGGCCCGAATGCGGCCAGACGATCTGGGCCAGCGAGCCACCGACAGGACGCCTGCTGGGCCAACTCAAGCTCAAGAGCAGCGTGGCGGACCTGGCGCTCGGCCTGCAGGATTTCGCCGCCGCGTACCAGGCGGACGGCGTCACCCGCGTCAGCGTCGTCGAGAACCGCGCGCCAGCCGCTTCGCCCCGCCTGCCCATCGCCGGGCCGGCCAGCCGGCGGCGGGCCTGGGCGATCCACCTGCACTTGCCCGGGCCGGAGCTAATGAGCTGCCACATCCGCCACCTGACCCTGAACCTGGAAGCCGTTCGGATGCCGGGCCGCTACCCCGTCATGTTCACCCTGACACCCCAGGGTCATCCCTTCCCCGAAGTGGCGGCCTTCGCTGAGGCCTTCCTGGCCTGGTGCCGGGAGACCTACCGCACCGCACCCATAACCGGCAGCTCCGTTCCGGCTCGACCCGGAACGACGGCCGCGGTTATGGGTCGAGCCGCGCCCAAACCGCTTGATCCGACCGACCAGCCTTGGGAGCTGATTCCGGACCACCTGTGGGATCGGCGGGCGCTCAAGCTGTGGTGGGAAGGCCTGACCTGCCCCGAAATTGGCGAGCGCCTGAGCCAGGCGCCGAAGACCATTCGCAATCGCCTGACCCTGCTCCGACAAGCGTACGGTTTAGAGATCGTGCCCCTTAACCGCCGCCGCGAACGAGTCGGGACGCTGGGATAGTGACAGCGGGCCATTCCCACCCGTACCCTGCCCGCATGATTACCCACGCTCCCCCACTCACCTATCACGACCTGCTCGACCGCCAGCGGCAGTCGCACGGCCTCAGCTACCAGCAACTCGCCGAGCGGGCCTGGACCACAGCCAGCTATGTCCACCGGCTATGCCGCGGCGACGCCCGGCCAGGCTATACGATTGTTCTCAGGCTGGCGATCGCGATGGCGCTGACGCTGGAAGAAGTGGACGAACTGCTGCGCGTGGCGGGCTACCCGCCCCTGCTGGAGATCAAGGCGCCCACTAACGGCAACGGATCCGCCAAAGCAGAGGCCGTCGGTGGCGCGTGACATGGCCGGCAACGCCCATAGAACACGTCCGCCAGAATAACTTGCCGGTTGGCAGCCAAGTAACCTTCAACAGCCGGTGGAGCGCTGCCAACCTCGAGACCGCCTTACTTGGGGTCAGTCAGAACAAGTATCGGTCAGCGATAGGCCACCTTGCGCTCAACCCAAGCGGCTAATTCTGGCCAAACCAGATCGTCGGGCGCGGCCATCGCCGCCAAAGCCACCACACGCTGGAAAGACAGGGTGCGAAATGGCATCGCGTCTTCGCGCAAAACAGTCCGAAAAGCTGTCCAATCCTTGCGCGCCATAGGTAGCCGGGGCGTGTCCACGTAGACCACGGCAAAGGCCGGCTGCCGTCCCTCGCGCTCGGCCGCGGAGGCTGTGATGGCCATCAATCGCATCCACTGATACCAGGGTCCGGCAAATGGGCAGGACAAATAGTCTTGATCGGCACTGACGTTGAAGAGCCGGGGCACCCAATCCCAGTAGCGGACGCCCTTCGCGGACAGGGCGCAGCGTGCCCGTAGGCCGTTGTGGGGGTTTACCTGCTCGGTATAGGCGCCGTTGCACTGGGCCGGGAGATGCTTGCCGGGCTTGGTCTGTTTGCAGACGCCGCCATCCCGTTCGGCAAATTTGCACTCTACGCATAGTAATAGTCGCGGGCTGCGCAGCACAACATCCATCGGCGTTGACTGCGCCTCGTTCAGCGCATTCTTCCGGTCACTCCACTCCAGGTCTATCTGCCACGGCCCGCCCGCCGGCAAGCCCAACTCAGCCGTGAGCGCGTCCAGCACCGTGTCGCGGGCCGGCGAGAGGGCGATGGTGCCAAACACATCCACAGCCAGTGCTTGGGAGGAGCGCGGATTGACGGCGCCTCTCCCCCAGTCAAGCCCGTCCCAGTCTTGAACCATAGGCCAGGCGGCTGGGAAGATGTTCGGCCGGTAGAGCGGCGCGAGCTCAGCGGCAGTGCGGTGGCCGCGCTTGGTGGTTGGCATTGAGTCTTGCGTCTCCAATTAGGCCGCGATCATCTGTCCCAGCTCTTTCCGAGTCGCGCCCAGCGCGAGGAGCGCGCGGATCAGCAGGTCAAGTGAAACCGACGCGTCCCCGTTCTCCATTTTCGCCACGCGCGACTGGCTAGACCCGAGCAGTTGGGCCACCTGAATCTGCGTCAGCTGTTTCGCTTGTCGATACACCCTCACTTGTTGGCTCAGCGCCAGCTTCACCTCAACATACATCGCGTCGCCAGCCGGTAGGCCCAGGAATTCCTCGACCGTGCCAAATCGCCAGCCTTTCGCCTCGCGTCTTGCTCGTTGGGATTTGTTCATTGAGGCCCCTTGGCATCCAAATTGACTTCACGCTTTACGAACAGCCTTATTCTGAGTGTCCGTTTCGGGAACTGGCACGGCGCCCCTGTTTTACCTCGCGTTGCACCACGTCCCAAACCGCGTCGGGATGTTTGGCTGCCACTTGCAGCAACACCCGGGCTGGGCCTTCCGGTGCCCGCCGCCCCTGCTCCCAATTGCGCAACGTCGCCACGCTAATCCCCAACATGGCGGCAAATTCGCTCTGTGAAAGGTCATACCGGGCCCGAATTTGCTTGACATCCGGCCCATCAACCGCGAAGGCCCGCGCGGGCTTTTTCTGCCCACGCAGAATCGCGCCGCCTTCGCGGACGCTGGCGACAAGCTCGTCAAACTGCTCATCCTTCATGGATACTCCTCTTCAATCATGCGGCGCAGAATAGCGACCTGGCGCGGTGTCAAATCCGTTTGTTCCGTCTTGGCATAAATGAGCAGCATCAGTAACCGCTCAGCCTTGACGGCCCAGTAGTAGATCACGCGCACGCCGCCGCGCTTGCCCCGCCCGGCCAATGCCCACCGCACCTTCCGCAAGCCGCCGCTCCCTTCGATGAGAGCGCCGGCCTCAGGGCGTTTGGCCAGGGTAATTTGCAGGTTCCGATACTCGTCGTCACTCAGCAGGTCCTGCACCTGCCGCGTGAAGATAGACGTCTCGACAATGACCATCCGCCCGCTCCCACTATACGCCAATGGCGTAGACATGTCAATTGTTGCCCTAGCGGCTTGTCCAAGTAAGGCGGCGGGCAGGGTTCAGTTGAGACCAAGCCCTGCGCGCTCGCCTTACGGCCGGTCAATAGTCATCAAGCTCGATGGGGGTTTGCGCCTTCTTCTTCCGCGGCTTCGGCTCAGCCGGCGGTTCTTCATACACTTCGTCCCCCTCACCCGCCTTGGTCCACGGCCGGCCGCGCGCCTTGCCGCTGGTGCGCGAGGGGTCATACGTCATCGCATCCAGCGGCGACGGCCGGCGAATATCGATGCCGCGCTGGGTCTGGGCCAGTTGCTGGGCCAGATGGACGTAGCGCTTGGTGGTCTCCAGGCTCTCATGCCCCAGCCGGGCCTGCAGCTCAAAGGCGTCGCCGCCGGCCAACAGAAATTTGGTGGCAAAGGTGTGGCGCAGCAGGTGGAAGTGAAAGCGCTCGATGCCCGAGTTCCGGCGCACGTAGCGCGCCAGGGTCTGCATCCCGGCGGCCGTCAGCGGATGGCCTTCCAGGCTGGCAAACACGAACTTGGCCGTCGGGGGCTGGTAGGTATGCCGGTAGCGCGCGATCAGCTTGTGGGTCTTGCTGCCGTAGCGCACGTAGCGCTCTTTGTTGCCCTTGCCGCGCACCTTGGCCCGGAAGTCATTCACATCCAGGTTGTCGTGGGTCAGCGTCAGCATCTCCTCCAGCCGGGCGCCGGTATCCAGGAAAAAGGCCAAAATCGCCTGCCAGCGGGCGACGAAGTGGGTGTTGGGGTTGTAGACGTCGAACAGCTTCTTGATCTCGTCATCACTCAAGATGTCGATCAGGTGCCGCGGTAGTTTGGGAGTCTTCAGTGCGGTAAACGGATTGCCGTAGCCGTTCTCATCCAGCCAGACGCCAAAGGTCTTCAGCGAGCGCACTTCCTGGTGGATGGTGCCTAGCGACAGCGGCCGGTCCTCGGCGGGCTTGTACGGGTGGCCGGCCCAGGCCTGCTGCAGGCCCATCCGGTAGGTCACGTAGGCCTTGGCCCGCTCGGAGGTCAAATGCGTGACCAGCAACTGGCCCTTGGGCTGCTCCCGGATCAAAAAGTCCGAGAAATACCGCAGAATCTTGTCGTAAATGTGGATGGTCTGCGGGCTCAGGTTGCGAATCCGCAGGTCGGCGAAGTAATGTTGCACCACGGTGCTATAGGGAACCTTCATGCTTTTCGACCTCGGGAACTGGGTTGCCATCTTTGTACTCCTTATAGCTGGCAGCCGGCTAGGCCCGCCCATTCCCGTTCATTCCCGGTTCAGCGAGGAGATAA